>JANREF010000041.1 GCA_030726195.1 Burkholderiaceae bacterium
GCGCGCGTGATCGGGGTGCTGGCCGATAAGCGCGGCAAGGCTTGGATTTACCAGCGCCTGAACTGGGTCATTGCGCTGCCCTTGTTTGCCATCACCTTGTTGCCACACGGCACGCCGTGGTCTGTGGTGGCCTTGGTGTATGTGCTGTTCTTTGTGATTGTGAGCGGGCGCATGATTCCGGCCTCGGCCATCATGGCGTCGGCGGCCAATCCGCAGCGCCGTGGCACCTTTATGGCGCTGTCTGGTGCATCTCAGTCCATGGGCATGGCGCTGGGCGCTGTGATTGGCGGCATGCTCATCAGCCGCGATGCCAACGGCTTGGTGGTGGGCTATTGGCACACCGCCGCGGTCAGCTGCGTGTTGGCTTGGGCCTCTTTGTGGGTGCTGAAAAAAGTAACCATGCACACCAGCACGCCTGCGCCAGTGGCGGTTGAAAAAGCCTAAGCACGCATCCCGTGCTGGCCGCGTGTCAGTGGTCTGGCCAAGCCTTGTTGGCCATGCTGCGGTGCAATGTTGCAAAAGTTTGGGGCTGGGTGCATAGTGGGGCTGAGTCGGTTTTTTCTCGCAGAGGGAGCCGCCGCCAAGTGGCTCCCACTGTGCTTGTCAACCTAAGCTTAGGAGGCTTATTTATGAACTTGACCATCAGCGGACACCACCTTGAAGTCACACCTGCCCTGCGCAATTACGTGACCACAAAACTTGACAGAATCACACGACATTTCGACCAAGTGGTCGATGTCAAAGTGTTGCTGACCGTTGACAACCTCAAAGAAAAAGACCTTCGCCAGCGCGCCGAGTGCAACATCCACGTGAAGGGTAAAGATTTATTTGCGGAAAGTGCACACGCCGATTTGTACGCCGCATTAGACGATTTGGCTGACAAAATGGACAGACAGGTGCTGCGCCACAAAGACAAGTCCCAAGAGCATCATCATCAAAGCGCGAAGCGATTGATGTAGGGTTCGCCCCCTTTTTGGCTTGCGAAGGGCCAAAAAAGTGGTAAAAATGACCCAACGTAAAAAGCCACCTGCCATCAGGTGGCTTTTTCTTGTGGGTGAAGGCGCGGCGCAATCCGTGTCGCTGTTAACGCCGCTAGAGGGATGTCAATGAATCGTTTGTCTGCAATCTTGCCTATCGAGCAAGTGTCTGTTGAGCTAGATGCCACGAGCAAAAAGCGCGCCTTTGAAGAGGTGGGCCTGTTGTTTGAAAGCCAGCATGGCTTGAACCGTTCGCTGGTGACCGACAGTTTGTTCGCACGCGAGCGTTTGGGCTCGACGGGCTTGGGCCACGGTGTAGCCATTCCCCACGGTCGTATCAAGGGGCTGAAGCAGCCTATGGCGGCTGTGTTCCAGCTGGCCGCGCCGATTGCGTTTGACGCGCCTGACGAGCAACCCGTGACCTTGATGATTTGTTTGTTGGTGCCCGAGGCTGCCACACAAAAACACCTGGAAATCTTGTCAGAGATTGCTGAAATCCTGAGCGACGCCGACTTGCGCGAGCGCATGAAAACAGCGCCCACCGGCCCAGAGCTGCACCAGTTGATTGCCGGCTGGCAGTCGGCCCACACGGCCGCCGCCTAAGCACCGCATGGCATTGCGCGGCCACGGTGTCGTCCACACAGTTTCATTCACCTAGTCAGGCTGTATGCGCCCCATAGTCATCAGTGCTGATGTGTTGTTCGAGGCGCACCGCGAGCGCCTGCGTTGGCAGTGGGTGGCTGGGCTAGACGCCTCAGAGCGCCCCTTTGACGAGGTGGCCATTCGCGCAGCCCGCTCTGGCGCAGACTTGGTGGGCTACCTCAACTACATACACCCCTACCGTGTGCAGGTCTTGGGCGAGCGCGAAATTGCCTATTTGGTGCGCGACGCAAGTGTGGACTGCGCCAGACGCGCCGCGCGCATCGTCACGCTAGAGCCCCCAGCGTTGGTGCTGGCCGATGGCGCAACGCCACCGCCTGAGCTGTTGGCCATGTGTGAGCGCGCGGGGATTCCGCTGTTCGCCACTGGCGAGTCGGCCGCTTTTGTGGTCGATGTGCTGCGCGCCTATTTGTCCAAGCACTTTGCCGAGCGCTCGACCATGCACGGTGTGTTCATGGATATTTTGGGTATGGGCGTGATGATCACCGGTGAGTCGGGGCTGGGCAAAAGCGAGCTGGGCTTGGAGCTGATTTCGCGTGGCCATGGCTTGGTGGCCGACGATGCGGTGGACTTGTTCCGTATCAACCAAGCGTCTATTGAAGGGCGCTGCCCCGCGTTGCTGCAAAACTTGCTAGAAGTGCGCGGCATTGGCTTGTTGGACATCAAGGCGATTTTTGGCGAGACCGCGGTGCGGCGCAAGCTGCGCCTCAAGCTCATTGTGCATTTGGTGCGCAAAGAAACGCTGGAGCGCAAGTACGAGCGCATGCCCCACGAGACCTTGTACCAAGATGTGCTGGGTGTGCCAGTGCGCAAGGCGGTGATCCAGGTGGTGGCCGGGCGCAACATTGCGGTGTTGGTGGAGGCGGCGGTGCGCAACACGATTTTGCAGCTGCGCGGCATCGACACGTACAAAGAGTTTGTGGACCGCCAGCGATTGGCCATGGAGCAGGGCCTAGACTAAGCCGGCTGGTGGTGGCTGACGGCAGCTGACTGCAGCTGATTGAGGCGGCGACTGGTTCAGGCCGTGGCACATTCACCAAGCGGCCCGCCAGATGCGCTAGGCCCACCCATCCGGTGTTTTTCAATCAGGTGTTTTTGTGCGGGCAGTTGCTTTTGCTGCAATTGGCGTACAAAGACAGCGCGTGCTCTTGCAGCACAAAGCCTTTGGCCTTGGCGATGTCTTGCTGGCGCTTTTCAATCTCGGGGTCAAAAAACTCTTCCACGCGTCCGCAGTCTAAGCAGACCAAATGGTCGTGGTGTTGCCCGTGGTCCAGCTCGTACACGGCCTTGCCGGACTCAAAGTTGCTGCGCACCAGCAGGCCAGCTTGTTCAAACTGCATCAACACCCGGTACACCGTGGCCAGACCAACGTCGGCCTTGTCGTCCAGCAGCAGCCGGTACACATCGTCTGCGGTGAGGTGGCGCTCGGTGGCATTTTGGAACACCTCCAAAATCTTCAGCCGGGGCAAAGTGGCCTTCAGGCCCGTATTTTTGAGTTCGTCTAAAGTGTTCATATCTGGCTCGTAGGCGCGGGTGGAGCAGGGGGGCAGCGGCACACACCCTGAACTACAATCGTTAGATCATAGTCCGCTGGCGTTTGCGCAGCGTGACCAGATGTTAGGTTGCGCTAAAAACTGCAAATAGCGCAGCAATCAGACACCCCAACGCAAGGCCTTTTGGGGCCCAACACATATGACGTCTGTCGCATTCTTTATGTCTAAGCGCATTGCCCGCACCATGAGTGCGTGGGCGGTGCTGTTGCTTGTTGCTGGCTGCGCGGGCGGCCCCGCAAGTTCTAGCGCATCAGCCGATGGTGGCCTGGGCCAATCCATCAGCACCTTGGGTGGCTGGCTCAGCCCCTACCGCCCTGACGTGCTGCAAGGCAATGTGATCACGCAAGAGCAAGTCGCTTTGCTGCGCGAAGGTTTGTCGCGCGACCAAGTGGCGGGTATTTTGGGCACGCCGTTGCTGAAAAGCGTCTTCCATGCCAACCGTTGGGATTACGTGTTCACCAGGGCCAGCCAAGGCGCGCCTGACCAGCAACGCCGTTTGACCGTGTGGTTCGAGGCTGACAAGTTGGTCAAGTTCGACACCGAAGCCATGCCTACAGAGCGCGACTTTGTGCAGTCCATCAGCCGCCCCTTGGACACGACCGATACCAAGCCTCTAGAGGCCACGCCTGAGCAGATTGAGGCGTTCAAAGCCGAGCAAGCCAAAGTCGCTGCGCAAAATCCAGCGCCTGCGCCAACCAACGCCAGCGCGCCCACCACCAACGCATACCCAGCGTTGAACGAGACAGAAGGAAAATGAGCGTGTCGAAAACAATAGGCGTTGTGGTGGCCGGTGCCAGTGGGCGCATGGGCCAGATGTTGGTGCAGGCCGTGTTGGCCAGCCCTGACATGAGCTTGGTGGGGGCATTGGACCATGCAGGCTCGCCCGCCTTGGGCCAAGACGCGGGTGCATTTGCCGGGCGCGTCACGGGCATCACCATTCAAAGCGACATTGCGCAAGCCTTGGTGGGTGCGCACGTGCTCATCGACTTCACACGCCCAGAGGGCACCATGGCCCACGTGGCTGCGGCCGGTGCGGCGGGCGTGGCGGTGGTCATTGGAACCACGGGCTTCAGCGACGAGCAAAAAGCGCAGCTGCAGCTGGCCAGCCAGGTCACGCCCATGGTCATGGCACCCAATATGAGTGTGGGTGTGAACGTCACGCTCAAGCTGCTGGAGATGGCGGCCAAAGCCATGCCCACAGGCTACGACATTGAAATCATTGAGGCGCACCACCGCCACAAGGTCGATGCACCGTCAGGCACCGCGCTCAAGATGGGCGAGGTGGTGGCAAACGCCATTGGGCGCGACTTGAAAGAGTGTGCGGTGTATGGCCGCGAAGGTGTCACGGGCGAGCGCGACCCGTCCACCATTGGCTTTGCCACCATTCGCGGTGGCGATATTGTGGGCGACCACACTGTGTTGTTTGCGGGTACGGGCGAGCGTATAGAAATCACGCACAAGTCCAGCAGCCGCGCCACTTACGCCCAAGGCAGTTTGCGTGCCGCGCGTTTCTTGGTTGATAAAACCAGTGGTCTATACGACATGTTTGACGTCCTGTCCCTGAACTAATTTACGGCTGTGCAGGCCGCCGCGCTTGCACAGCCTCACCAGCGCCTGTTTCAAAATGCAAGAGAAATTCGAACCCCAAGTCATTGAGCCATCGGTGCGCAGTGCATGGCAAAGCGCCGATGTATACCGTGTCACGCAAGACACCAGCAAGCCCAAGTTTTACGCTTGCTCCATGCTGCCCTATCCCAGCGGCAAATTGCACATGGGCCACGTGCGCAACTACACCATCAACGACATGCTCACGCGCCAGCTGCGCATGAAGGGCTACAACGTGTTGATGCCCATGGGTTGGGACGCGTTTGGTTTGCCCGCCGAAAACGCGGCGTTGAAAAACAAAGTGCCGCCTGCGCAATGGACCTACGACAACATTGCGTACATGAAAAAGCAGATGCAGTCCATGGGCTTGGCCATCGATTGGTCTCGTGAAGTGGCCACCTGCGACCCCAGCTACTACAAGTGGAACCAGTGGCTGTTTTTGAAGATGCTTGAAAAAGGCATTGCCTACCGTAAAACCCAAGTCGTGAACTGGGACCCGGTAGACCAAACCGTGTTGGCCAACGAGCAAGTGATTGACGGCAAGGGCTGGCGCACTGGCGCGGTGGTAGAGAAGCGTGAAATACCAGGCTACTACCTCGCCATCACCGAGTACGCGCCCGAGTTGTTGCAACACGTTCAAAACGGCAACCCGCAGGCCACCCTCAATGGTTGGCCAGAGCGCGTGCGCGCCATGCAAGAGAACTGGATTGGCAAGAGCGCTGGCGTGCGCTTTGCGTTCACGCACGACATCCACAACGCCGCTGGTGAATGCATAGGCGATGGCCGCATGTACGTCTTCACCACGCGTCCCGACACCATCATGGGTGTGACGTTTTGCGCAGTTGCGCCCGAACACCCCTTGGCGGCGCATGCCGCAGCCAACAACCCTGAGCTGACCGCTTTCATCGCCCAGTGCCAGCAAGGTGGCACCACCGAAGCTGAGATGGCGTTGAAGGAAAAGGTCGGTATGGATACCGGCTTGACCGTGAACCACCCCATCACAGGCGAGGCCGTTGCGCTGTGGGTGGGCAACTACGTGTTGATGAGTTACGGCGACGGCGCCGTCATGGGCGTGCCCGCCCACGATGAGCGCGACTTTGCGTTTGCGCTCAAGTACCAACTGGCGATCAAGCCGGTGGTCGATGTGCCAGGCCAAGGCCCATTTGATGTCACGCAGTGGCACGACTGGTATGCCACCAAAGGCCCAGGTGTTGCCATCCACTCGGGTGCTTACGATGGCTTGGATTTCGCTGCGTGCGTCGATGCCGTGGCCGATGACTTGAGTGCCAAAGGCTTGGGTGAGAAGCAAACGACTTGGCGCTTGCGCGATTGGGGCATCAGCCGCCAACGCTACTGGGGCACGCCCATTCCCATCATCCACTGCGACGACTGCGGCGCCGTGCCTGTGCCCGAAAAAGACTTGCCCGTGGTGTTGCCGCAAGACCTGGTGCCCGACGGCAGCGGTAACCCGCTCAACAAGTCGGCCGCGTTCTTGAACGTGGCCTGTCCGAGCTGCGGCAAGCCCGCCAAGCGCGAGACCGACACCATGGACACCTTTGTCGACTCGTCTTGGTACTTCATGCGCTACTGCGACCCCAGCAACGACCAAGCCATGGTGGCCGAGGGCGCGCAGTATTGGATGGCCGGTGGCATGGACCAATACATTGGCGGCATCGAGCACGCCATTTTGCATTTGTTGTACGCGCGCTTTTGGACCAAGGTCATGCGTGACTTGGGCTTGGTCAGTGTGGATGAGCCCTTCTCCAAGCTGCTCACACAAGGCATGGTGCTCAATCACATTTACTCGCGCCGCACCGACCAAGGCGGCAAGGAGTACTTCTGGCCCAGCGACGTCGAGCATGTGTTTGACGAAGCCGGCAAGGTAGTGGGTGCCAAGCTGACCAAGGCCGTAGGCCATCTGCCAGTGGGCACGGCCATAGATTACGAGGGCGTGGGCACCATGTCCAAGTCTAAAAACAACGGCGTGGATCCGCAGTCGCTGATAGACACCTTTGGTGCCGATACCGCGCGTTTGTACACCATGTTCACCGCGCCGCCCGAGGCGACCTTGGAGTGGAACGACTCCGCTGTGGAAGGCAGCTTTAGGTTTTTGCGACGTGTTTGGAATTTCGCCTACAAGCACCAAGCCGCGTTGCAAGCGGGCGTGGCACTGCGCGATGCGGCGCTTGCGTACAGCGATGGTGCCAAGGCCTTGCGCTTGGAGATTCACACGGTGTTGCGTCAGGCCTCGTTTGACTACGAGCGCATGCAATACAACACCGTCGCCTCCGCTGTGATGAAGATGCTCAACACGCTAGAGGCGGCTGACTTGCAAGACAGCAGTGCCGACCAACAAGCGCTGAGCGAATGCTTCTCCATCATGTTGCGCGTGCTGTACCCCGCGTGCCCACACATCACCTGCACCTTGTGGGCGGAGTTGGGTTTGAACGCTGATGCTGACCTGTTGGATGCGCCTTGGCCAGAAGTGGACGAGGCCGCATTGGTGCAAGATGTGATCGAGCTGATGCTGCAAGTCAATGGCAAGCTGCGCGGCTCTGTGCGCGTGGCCGCGCAAGCCAGCAAAGCCGAGATCGAAGCCGCCGCGTTGGCCAGCGACGCGTTCCTCAAACAAGCCGATGGTGCCACTGCAAAAAAAGTAATCGTGGTGCCAGGACGCTTGGTCAACATTGTGGTGTGATGACAGCATGACCGATAACGCACAGCGCCAATCCGGCCCCAACTACAGCAAGCGCACATGGCTTAAAGCGGGCGTTGGCACGCTGGCGCTGGGCACGCTCACGGCGTGTGGCTTTCGCTTGCGCGGTGCCTTGCCCAAGCTGCCATTTGGGCAGGTCCAGTTCACTGGCAGCGTAGGCTTGGTCAGTGAGGCGTTGGCCAAAGCATTGGCTACCCAAGGCGTGCAGCGCGTGGACGTGTTGTCACCCATCAACCCCGAGGGCGATCTGCCCAGCGTGTCGGGCTTGGTGATTGCCGCGTCGTTTGACCAGCGTGAGCGGCGCGTTGTGGGCTCCACCATTGCTGGGCAGGTGCGCGAGCTGAATTTGCGCGTGCGCTTTGCGTGGCAGGCTCTGGACGCCGCCGGGCGTGCATTGCTCCCGCCGATCGACATCACGCTAGACCAAGACATGAGCTACCAAGAGTCCGAGACGCTGTCCAAACAGCTCGAACAAGACGCCGTGTATGAGGCCTTGCAAGCGCGTGTGGTGCAGCAAGTCATGCGCCGCTTGGCCTCTATCGATGTGACGCGCAGCGCGCCCTAACTGGCACCGCCGCCGATGCAACTGGCTTTCAATGCGCTGGAGACGCACTTAGACAAAGGCTTGAAAGGCCTGTACACCGTCTACGGCGATGAAGCCTTGCTGGTGCAAGAGGCTTGCGATGCGATACGCGCCAAGGCCAGGGCGCATGGCTTTGGTGAGCGCGTGGTGCACACCGTGGCTGGCGCACGCTTCGATTGGAGTGAAGTGCTCGCCAGTGGCGCAGCCATGAGCTTATTTGCCGACAAACAACTCATAGAACTGCGCATACCCACCGGCAAGCCTGGCAAAGAAGGCTCGGTCGCCTTGCAAGAGCTGGCCCAAACGGGCGGCTCCAGTGACGACACCCTCACCTTGGTGGTGTTGCCAAGGTTGGACGCGGCATCAACCAAGAGCGGTTGGTTTGGTGCCTTGGACGCCTGTGGGGTGATGGTGAAAGTGGACTCGGTAGACCGAGGCGCGCTGCCCAATTGGATTGCACAGCGCTTAGGCTTGCAGGGCCAACGTGTTCAAAGCGGTGAGATGGGCCAGCAAACCTTGGCTTACTTTGCCGACCGCGTGGAAGGCAACCTGCTGGCTGCCCATCAAGAGATACAGAAGCTGGGCTTGCTCTATCCCAAGGGCGAGCTCACCTTGGACAACATAGAGTCTGCGGTGCTCAATGTGGCGCGCTACGACGCGTTCAAGCTGAGTGAGGCGGTGCTCTCTGGCAAACTCGCGCGCGTGCAGCGCATGCTGGATGGGCTGCAGGCCGAAGGGGTGGCGGCCGTGTTGGTGCACTGGGCATTGGCTGAAGACATCCGCACGCTCAGCCGCGTCAAAGCGGCCACCAGCGCGGGCAAGGCTTTGCCCATGGCGCTGCGTGAAAACCGTGTGTGGGGCCCGCGCGAACGCCTGATGGAGCGCGTGTTGCCGACATTGCAATCCAAGCAACTGGCGCAGTGGGTGGTGATGGCGCACGCCGTGGACGGCGTGGTCAAAGGGCTGCCACAAGACGACTTGCCGCAGGCACCGTGGCGCGCGCTACACCACATGGCCACCACCGTTTGCGGGCATTGCGCGCTGGCTTGAGGCAGGTGTTTTGACCCAATGAATGCGACAATCAACACCATGAACGCCACAGATCACGACCAGGACATTGCCACGCTCATGGCCGCTATGGGCCAAGCTGCGCGCACCGCCAGTGCCGCCATGGCCAGTGCCAGCGCAGCCCAAAAGAATCAAGCGCTGCTCAATTTGGCGCAATTGCTGCGCACGAATGCCGCAGCGCTGCAGCCGGCCAACGCCACCGATATAGAGCGTGCACAGGCCGCTGGCTTGGCCGCACCCATGGTGGACCGCTTGAAGCTGGACGCTAAAACGCTGGAAACCTGTGCCCAAGGCTGCGAGCAGCTTGCGGCCATGACCGATGTGATTGGCGAAATATCCGGCATGACCCAGCGCCCCAGTGGCATACGCGTGGGCCAAATGCGCGTGCCGATTGGCGTGTTCGGCATGATTTTTGAGAGCCGCCCCAACGTGACCATAGAAGCCGCGTCGCTGGCCATCAAGAGTGGCAACGCCTGCATACTGCGTGGTGGCTCTGAGGCCATAGCGTCCAACCGTGCATTGGCGGCTTTGGTGCAACAAGCGCTTGTTTCGGCGCAGTTGCCAGCAGATGCGGTGCAGTTGGTGCCTACAACCGACAGGGCGGCCGTGGGGCAACTCATTGCCATGCCCGACTGTGTGGATGTGATCATTCCGCGTGGCGGCAAGGGCTTGATCGAGCGCATCAGCGCTGAGGCCAAAGTGCCTGTTATCAAGCATTTAGACGGCAATTGCCATACGTTCGTAGACGATAGTGCTGATTTGTCGATGGCTGTGCGTTTGGCGGATAACGCCAAAACACAAAAATACAGCCCCTGCAATGCCACCGAAAGCCTGCTGGTTACGCGCGCTGCAGCCCCTGCATTTTTGCCAGCTATTGGTCGCGTGTATGCCGACAAGGGCGTAGAGATGCGTGCTTGTGCTGCAAGTAAGGTGATGTTGAGTGCTGTTAGCGGTTTGAAGCTGGTTGATGCGACCGAGGGCGACTGGTCTGAAGAGTACTTGGCACCCATTGTGAGTGTGAAGGTGGTGAACGATGTGGATGAGGCCATCGCCCACATCAACCGCTACTCCAGCCACCACACGGACTGCATCGTCACCGACAACCACAGCCATGCGCAGCGTTTTTTGCGCGAGGTGGACTCGGCCAGCGTGATGGTCAATGCCAGCACGCGGTTTGCGGATGGATTTGAATACGGCTTGGGTGCGGAAATTGGC
The DNA here is from genome assembly GCA_030726195.1 of Burkholderiaceae bacterium. Classification (GTDB taxonomy): domain Bacteria; phylum Pseudomonadota; class Gammaproteobacteria; order Burkholderiales; family Burkholderiaceae_C; genus RS62. The sequence goes on from JANREF010000041.1 coordinate 10,378, forward strand.
ATTTCTACCATAAGTTTCATGCGCGCGGCCCCGTAGGCGTGCTGGGGC
>JANREF010000042.1:0-9562 GCA_030726195.1 Burkholderiaceae bacterium
TCATCGCCAAGTCGAAATGCTCAACGGTTGGCGGGCCTGCGAAAAATGGGCCCACAATCGCGCGCCACTGTGGGAACAAGGGGCCGCCCCTGAAGCCTTCGGTGTGGTCTTCCAACGTGGCCCAAGAAATTTGTAGCACGTAGCGCTGTGGCGACTCTATGCCTTTGTGCACGCTGTAGCCCAAAAAGCCGGTGGCACCAGACACCACCGTCGCAATGCCATGCGCAATGGCTTGTTCAAACTCGGCGTTTTGTCCGGGGTGAATGCGAATATCTGCCAATTCCAAAATCATCATCGTCTCCTTGTGAAAGCTGGCTATGCGCCTGCAACTTTCATGCGGTCAATCAAAACAGAGCCCACCGTTTTTGCACCGTGGTTGTAAGTGTCGCAGCCAATGGCCTTAATACCCATAAACATGTCGCGCAAGTTGCCCGCAATGGTGATTTCCTCAACCGGGAACTGAATCTCGCCCTTGTCCACCCAGAAGCCGGATGCGCCGCGCGAGTAGTCGCCGGTCACGCCGTTCACACCTTGGCCCATCAAGTCGGTCACAAACAAACCACGCCCCAGCTTTTTCAGCATCGCGTCCAGGTCGTCTGTGGGCGCGGTTTTGCGGCTGCGCATGAATAAGTTGTGCGAGCCACCCGCGTGACCCGTGGTGCGCATGCCCAATTTGCGCGCCGAGTAACTGCCCAAAAAGTAGCCTTGCACCACGCCCGCACTGACCACATCACGCGCTTGCACGCTCACGCCCTCGTCGTCAAACGGCGAGCTGCCCTTGCCTTTGAGCACAAACGGGTCTTCAAACACATCGATGTGCTTGGCAAATACTTGTTTGCCCAGACTGTCCATCAAGAAGCTGCTGTTGCGGTACAAGGCGCCACCACTGATTGCATGCACAAAGCTGCCCAGCAAGCCACTGGCCAGCGGCGCCTCAAACAACACGGGGCACTGGGTGGTGGGAATTTTGCGAGCGTTCAGACGGGACAAGGTACGCTCGGCCGCATAGCGGCCAATGGTCTTCGGACTTGCCAGCTCGGTATGGTCGCGCATGGAACTGAACCATGCGTCACGCTGCATGCCATCGCCCTTGCCAGCAATCACAGAGGTGCCAATGGAGTGGCGCGTGCTGGCGTAGCCACCTGCGAACACGCCCGCGCCGCCCATCTGACCTTGGCGCATGTGTGCAGCATAAAAATGCGAATGCTGCGCCGACACCGATGCGCCTTCACTGTTGGTGATGAGTTTGCTGGTTTTGAGCGCCGCGCCTTCACACTGCTTGGCAATGTCGGCTGCCCCCGCGGCATCGATGGCCCAAGGGTGAAACAAGTCCAAGTCGCGCACCTCGGTGACCACGTCTTGCACATCGGGCAAACCCGCCATAGCGTCTTCGGCAGTGAAGCGCGCAATGTCATAAGCCGCTTTCACGGTTTGCGCTATGGCCGCTTTTGAAAAGTCCGACGTCGCCGCATGGCCGCGGTGGTGGCCTAAATACAGTGTGACGCCTAGAGATTTGTCGCGGTTGCGCTCGACGTTTTCGAGTTCTCGGTTGCGCACCGACACGCTCAAGCCATAGGCCTCAGAGACCTCGGCCACGGCGTCTGCCGCACCCAGGCCTTTGGCGCATTGCAATGCATCGTGCACCAACGCTTGGAAGTGGGATTGTGAGAATTGGAAGTCGGCCAACAAAACGTTGGCGTCGGCACGCTTGGGCGTGGCGGTTTGTGCGGTTTTTTTCATACTGGAGGCTATGATACAGACCAGCGTGCAATACGTGCGCCAAGCAACCGAAATCCCCATGGCAAGAAAACCCAAAAAAGGCTACTACGTCAACGGCCACTTCGTGGCCGAAGGCAGTGAACTCGACATCGAGTTGAAAGCCGAGCTCAAAGGTACCACCGACAAGTCGCGTACAGACCTCAAAAAAGACAGCGATCACCGCCAACTGGTGGGTGAAGCGCTGATTGACTTGCGCCCCAAACTCCTAGCGGGCCTGGAGCTGCCAGACCGCTTGATGCAAGCGCTGGCTGACGGCAAGCGCATTCACGAGCACGGTGCACGACGCAGGCACCTGCAACTCATTGGCAAGCTCATGCGCTACTTGGACGAAGAAACCGTACAAGCCGCCGAGCAGGCACTGCAAGAGCAGCACACTGGCAGCGCCTCCGAGGCGGCCAAGGTGAAGCTGGCGGAGCACTGGCGCGACCGCCTGATCGAAGGCGACGAGGCCGTCACCGAATGGTTTGCCTCCAAAGCAGGCGCGCACACCCCAGACGTGCAAGCCTTTAGAAGCTTGGTGCGCCAAGCGCGCAAAGACCTGAGCAAAATGCCACCACCCGCCGAGCCTGTAGACGGCGAAGCGCCCAAGCTGGCCCCAAAAACCAGCAAAGCCTACAAGGAGCTGTTTCAGCAGCTTCGCGCCGCCCTGAGCCAAAAATCAGCACCAAGCGGCGATGCACGCAATGAGGCGCAGGGCCAAGACAAAGGCCAAGGCGAGGGCCACGACTCAGACGAAGACAACGGCAAGGACGACAGCCATGACTAACGCCACCCAAGACAACAACGCCACGCCTGCACACCGCGTGTACGACCCCGTCAAAATTGGCATAGTCTCCATCAGTGACCGTGCCAGCAGCGGGGGCTACGAGGACAAGGGCTTGCCCGCGCTCAAAGACTGGTTGAGCCGCGCGCTGCTCAACCCCATCGCGTTTGACGCCCACCTCATTCCAGACGAAAAGCCGCTCATCAGCCAAACCCTACTGGCCTGTGTGCACGCGGGCTGCTCGCTGGTGCTCACCACAGGCGGCACTGGCCCTGCCCTGCGAGACGTCACGCCAGAGGCCACGCTGGCCATTGCCGACAAGGAAATGCCTGGCTTTGGCGAACAAATGCGCCAGATCAGTTTGAACTTTGTGCCCACCGCCATTTTGTCGCGCCAAGTCGCCGTCATTCGCGGGCGCAGCTTGATCATCAACCTGCCCGGACAGCCCAAGAGCATTCAAGAAACACTAGAGGGTGCGCGGCGTGCTGACGGCTCTGTATTGGCCGCTGGCATCTTTGCAGCCGTGCCTTATTGCATAGACCTCATTGGCGGCCCCTACCTCGAAACCAACACCGACTTGTGCGACGCGTTTAGACCCAAAAGCGCCAGACGCGCATGAGCGCCGCCGTGCCAGTGGCGCGACACATCACGGGCGTGATGACCGCGCTGGCACAAGAAGCGGGTGACTTGATCGCCCGCTTGCAACACACCACGCGCACCACCATTGCCAAGCGCGAGTACGTGCACGGCTACTTGGGTGACCCCGCGCTGCCAGACACGCAAGCCTTGGTCGTGTGCATTGCGCGCGTGGGCAAGGTGGCCGCCGCCTCCACGGCCACCACACTGATACAACACTTTGGCGTGCAACGCTTGTTGTTTGTGGGTCTGGCCGGTGGCATCGATGAACACCACAGTGTGCGTGTGGGCGACTGCGTGGTGGCCACCGAGTTGGCGCAGCACGACTTTGACAGCTACCCCTTCTTCCCGCACTTTGTCATCCCCATGCTCGACATCATCCGCATGCCCACGGATCAGGCGTGGTCAGATGCCGTGTTTGCAGCTGCTGATGCGGCATGCCAAGCGTCCAACGCCAGTGCACACCGGGGTCTCATCATCAGTGGTGACCAGTTCATCAACGGTGCGGCGCACATCCAACAGTTGCTCAACCACTGGCCAGACGCATTGGCTGTGGAGATGGAGGGTGCCGCTGTGGCGCAAGTGTGCTTTGAGCACGACTTGCCACTGGCCGTGGTGCGCACCATTTCAGACCGCGGCGATGAACAAGCCCACGGCGATTTTTCTGAGTTTTTAGCAGCTGTGGCCGCACCGCGGGCCAGCACCCTGCTGCGCAGCTTGTTTCCTTAGACGCGCGCTGGCGCGTTCACGGCTTTACTTGCCCAGTATCTGGTTGATTTTGTCGGCCTCAAAGGCCTCAACCCGCGCCGCATCCGCGGGTAACTCCGCGCAATCGGGCTGGTTTTTACGCATGGTTTCTAGGGCCTGCCACAACATGGCAATTTGGTGTTCTTGGCTGGCCGCGCTGTCTATCAAACCGCGCATGGCCAAGCTCACTGGGTCGTCGTTTTGAGTCACGCCGTAGGCCGAAAAGCCCATCTTGGACGCGGCTGCCTCGCGCTGCGCATCCACCTCAGCCGCAATGATGCGCGCCGGATTGCCCACCGCTGTGGCGCCGGCGGGCACGGGCTTGGTGACCACTGCGTTGGAGCCCACCTTGGCGTTGTCGCCCACTTCGTAGCCGCCTAGCACTTGCGCACCAGCGCCCACCACCACGTTGCGCCCCAGCGTGGGGTGACGCTTGGCACCTTTGTGCAGCGATGTGCCGCCCAAGGTCACACCTTGGTAAATGGTGCAGCCCTCGCCAATTTCGGCGGTTTCACCAATGACGACGCCCATGCCGTGGTCTATGAACACGCCCGCAGCAATCTGTGCGCCGGGGTGAATTTCAATGCCCGTCAAAAAACGGCTGATGTGCGACACCAACCGTCCCAACCAATACCACTGGCGCACCCACAACGCGTGCGCGAGGCGGTGCAGTGTGAGTGCATGCAAACCCGGGTAGCAGGTGAGCACCTCTAGGCGGCTGCGCGCTGCGGGGTCGCGCTCCAAAATGCAGGCGATATCTTTGTTCAGGCGGGCAAACATGGTGTGGGCGTATCCGTTGGGGGGTGTGAGTTGTATGTTGAATATGCGCTGTGGGCGTTGCGCGCGTTACATGCGTTATGTGCGTTATGTGCGTTACGCGCACCAGGTTGGCATCGCCTCGTACGGCGTCCAGTTTATCCCTTGGCCTTTTCTGCGGTTTGCAACATGGCCTTTGCCATGCCGCGCAAAATATGAATCTCTTCCATGCTGGGCTGCGCGCGGCTCATGAGTTGGTTGAGGCGTGGCATCAGCTTTTTGGGCGCGCTGGGGTCTAAAAACTCAACCGCCACCAACGCTTGCTCCAAGTGGTTGAGCATGGCTTGCACGGTTTGTAAGTCGGCCAGTTCGCGATTTTGCGGTGCGGGCGTGTCTATGGCCCAGTTGTCCAAGGCCAAGCGCCAGTCGTAGGCCACCAGCTGCACCGCAGCGGCCAAGTTGAGCGAGCCAAACAGGGGGTTGGTCGGAATGCTCAGGCACACGTTGGCTTTGTAGACGTCTTCATTGCGCATGCCAAAGCGCTCGCTGCCAAACAAAAATGCCACGCCTGTGGGTCGCACCAGCGCTTGCTCGTCATCGCTGCGTTGGCTGGGACGCTGTTGCAGTTGCTCGAAATGCACACGGGGGCTTTGCGTGGGCGGGCCAAAATCGCGTGGCGTCATGGCGGTGGCACAAATATGGTCAATGCCGTCCAGCGCCTCATCCAGCGTGTCGACCACCCTGCACTGCTCCAAGACATTGTTGGCACCGCTGGCGCGCTGAATGGTCTCTTCGCGGCGCAGCACATTGGCCCAACGCGGCTGTACCAGCACCAAATCGTCAAAGCCCATCACTTTGAGTGCGCGCGCTGCCGCGCCCACGTTGCCGGCGTGGCTGGTTTGTATGAGTATGAAACGGGTTTTCAATGCAATACGCCTGTAATTGCACCGCCTACAGGGCGGCTGCACGCTGGAACTATACCCGCGGCGCAAGGGCTCGCGCACAACCAGACGGGCCCAAGACCCACGCCTGCCAGTCCATACCTGCTGGCAAATCTCTACTGACGACGGGCTGTTGAAGAACAACAGCGAGCCAATAGAGAGTCAATAGAGAGCCAACAGCGATCAACAAGCAGCTATCCATCAAGCAGCCATCAACAAATACCTGTTAACAAATACCTATTAAGGCGATAAACTATGCGCTTCGCTTGCCGCTGGCAACCGAGGCGTCATCGAACGCTGCGCACATTGCACCTGCGCCCCACCTCTTTGCTCTTAAACACTGTTATGTCATCCAATATCCACCCCATGCTCAACGTGGCCATCAAGGCTGCACGCGCCGCTGGCGCCATCATCAACCGCGCCGCGCTCGACATCGAGTCGGTTCGGGTTGCTGCCAAGCAAACCAACGACTTCGTCACAGAAATCGATAAAGCGGCTGAAGAAGCCATCATCGAAATTTTGCTCACCGCGTTTCCCGACCACGGCATTCACGCCGAAGAATCTGGCATTCAAGCCGGACGCGGACAAGAAGCCGATCATGTGTGGATCATTGACCCATTGGATGGCACAACCAACTTCATTCACGGCTTTCCGGTGTACTGCGTGAGCATTGCACTGCAAATCAAAGGCGTGATTGAACATGCCGTGATTTACGACCCCACCCGCAACGATTTGTTTTACGCCACCAAAGGCCGTGGCGCGTACTTGAACGAGCGTCGCATCCGCGTGGGCAAGCGCACACAGCTCAAGGATGCTTTGCTCAGCACAGGTTTTCCCTTCCGTCCCGGTGACGCCATGAAGCCCTATCTGGCCATGTTGGGCGACATCATGCCGCGCTGCGCGGGCGTGCGCCGCCCCGGCTCTGCAGCTCTGGACTTGGCCTATGTGGCCGCAGGCTTTAGCGACGGCTATTTCGAAAAAGGCTTGGCACCATGGGACGCCGCTGCAGGCTCCTTGCTGGTGACAGAGGCCGGCGGCCTCATTGGCAACTTCACAGGCGAAGCCGATTTCTTGAACCAAAAAGAATGCATGGCCGCCAACCCACGCATTTACGGCCAACTGGTCAGCTTGCTGGGCAAATACTCCAAATTTGCCAGCGCTGGTGACAAAGCCGCCGTGCGCCAAGCCGCCAGCAATGCGGCCACCGACGGCACAGAGCAAGCGCCAGCGGTTTAAACCGCAAAGGCAAACTCAAGCTGCATCCGGCTGTTGGCTGGGTGCAGCGTTGGCGAAAGCGGGCAAGGCCATGCAAGCCGCATCCACGGCGGCAATCAGCGGCCAAGCCGACACATCGACGCCAAACCGGCGCGCACTCTCGACTTGGGGCACCAAGTACACATCGGCCAAACCCGGCGTGCCGCCAAAACAAAACTCGCCTCTGTGCGTGTCTGCACCCAGCATGGCCTCCACGGCATCAAAACCTGCGCTTATCCACTGCGCACACCATGCGTTGATCACCGACTCATCAGCGCCAAACTGACCACGCAGCTGCATCAAAATGCGCCGGTTATTGATGGGGTGAATGTCACAGCCCACCACAGCAGCCATCGCGCGCACATGCGCCCTGTCCAAAGGCGTTGTGGGCAACAGCGCGGGCGTGGGGTATTGCTCTTCCAGCCATTCCAAAATCGCGGGCGACTGCATCAGCTTGTGCGTCCCCGTGTCCAGAACGGGCAGCAGCGCCTGTGGATTGATGGCGCGAAAGGCCGGAGCCAGGTGAGCGTCCACTCGCAAGTCCACCGCCACATAGTCGTAAGGCAAGCCCTTGAGGTTGAGCGCAATGCGCACACGGTGCGACGTGCCACTCCTAAAAAAACCGTGTAATTGCATAAACACCTTGTTGCAGTTCAGCGACTGTCCGCGGCTGCCGTGTACTTGCGAGACAACATGCGGGGCCAACGGCCATCTTATCCAACACCGCAGTACACGGCCACTAGCTGTAATGCCTGTAATGCCTGTAATGCCTGTGATAACTGTGATGCCCGCTATGCCCGCTGTATATCGCCTCATCGCTCAGCCACACTAGGCCAAGGCGCACACCGTCGTGGAACTGTCCCACTTGCTCAAAGGCTGCGCCAAGTCGACGCCACGGCGCATGGCCGTCATCTCGGCCACGATGCTCATGGCAATCTCTGGTGGCGTCAGTGCACCCACGTTCAGCCCCACAGGCCCGCGCAAACTGGCGGCCTCTGCCGGTGACACCTCAAAGTCCAGTAGCCGCTGGCGGCGCTGCGCATTGTTGTGGCGTGAGCCCAGTGCGCCCACATAAAACGCAGGCGTGCGCAAGGCCTCCATGAGGGCCAAATCATCCAACTTGGGGTCGTGCGTGACCGCTACCAGTGCACTGTTGTGGTCTAGCTTCATGGCCAGCACCAAGTCATCGGGCATGTGGGTGGACAAGGTCACCCCCTCTAACGACTCCCAGCCCTCGTGGTATTCGTTACGCGGCTCACACACCGTCACTTGGTAGTCCAACATCACCGCCATGGCCGCCAAGTAACGCGAGAGCTGGCCACCGCCCACAATCACCAAACGCAAACGCGGCCCATGCACAGTAGTGAGGCTGCGGCCGTCGTAGTGCACCGTATCGCCATCAGTGGCAGGCGTGATGCTGGTGATGCCTGTGGCCATATCCAGGCGACGCTGCACCCGCTGGTGTTGTTGAATGCTCACCATCAATTCGCGCAATTGCGAGTGCGCACCCAAGGGCTCCAAAATCACTTGCACCGACCCGCCACAGGGCAAACCAAAGCGACGCACCTCTTCTGCTGTTTGGCCATACACGGTCGACTCAGGCAGGCGCATGGCCAGCTCGCCAGCGGCCACACGGCGTATCAAATCGTCTTCGATACACCCCCCTGAGACCGATCCTGCGACCTGACCATCGTCGCGAATAATCATGAGTGAGCCAGGCGGGCGCGGGGCAGAACCCCATGTGCGCACCACTGTGCCCAACACCACACGGTGACCGCGGCCCTGCCAATCCAAAGCGGTGCGAATAACGTCCAAATCAATACTGTTCATACATTGGGCTTCATAGGTTTGGGTAGTGGAGCGAGAGACGCTGGGCGCGGCTGCCCACTCAAGGCATGTAACCAAGGCTTCAGCAGTGAAACAATCAAACACAGCGCCGCCAATGCGCCTACTACCAGCACGGCGTAGCGCATGGCCAGCGGACCATAAGACGGACTGACCACGCCCACCAACAACAGCAGGCCCGGACCCAGCAGCAAGGCGCACAGCACCGACGCATTCAGTCCAAGCGCGCCGTTGAAATCGTCACGCTGGCGTGCGTCATGGCGTTCGTCATGGTGTGTGCCCTGGTGCTGATCCAGCGCCCAGGCCAAGGACGGCAAGAGCATGGCCCACACGCCATATGCAGGCGACGCGCTCACGCTGACGAGTGCGCCCAAGGCCAGCAAAGACAGCACCCACTGACGCTTGCGCTCAAGGCTGGGCACCAAGCGGGGGTGCACCGCAAACCACACGCCCAAGCCTGTAGGCAACACCGCCATCAACGCCACGTGAATGGCAACAGACTCACCGGTGGTCAAGCCCGCGCTGGCGCACCACTCGCTGCCCAACCACAAGCTGCCCATCATCAGACCCATGGCCGTTGAGGGCAGCACGCGGTGTGACAGGCCGCCTTCGCGCGGTCTATCCAGTGGGGAACGGCCTAGGTGATATGGATGTTGATGTTGATGTTGATGTTGCTTGTAGTGATGCTGGTGACCAAAGGCCCACAGCACGCCGCACACCAGCAACGCTGCCGCTACCGCGTCCGAGGGGCCCGGTGCACCCACTGGGGTGATCCACAACAAGCCCACCACAGCCGCAGCCACCGCGCTGGGCCAGATCGCAGCAGCCGAGCCAGATTCAT
>JANREF010000042.1:9572-10403 GCA_030726195.1 Burkholderiaceae bacterium
ATTTCTATAGTACCGCCACCGTTGCCACCATTAGTGGCATCATTACCAGCAGCGCTGCCGCGACCGCATCCGATGGTCCCGGCGCCCCCACGGGCGTGATCCACAACAAGCCCACCACAGCCGCAGCCACCGCGCTGGGCCACATGGCCGCAGCGGGGCCAGATTGCGTTTGCGTTTGCGTTTCTGACCCCGACTCTGCTGTTGAATGTGCACCCGCACCATCACAAGCGCGGTTTGCACTGTGCAATTGAGCCTCCATGACCGCGCACCACACCCCCCACATGGCGGCCAAACCCAATAACAAACCATGTGTTGCCAGTGCCGAGGGGCCATAAGCCAAGGCACAAACCAAACCTGCGCTAGAAGCGCCCAACAGCAACACCATGCTTGCGGGACAGCGCACAGCCCATGGGCTGTCTCTGAGCACAATGCGAACAGCCCACCACACAGCAACTGCGCCTACACCGCTGGCTACAGACCAGCCCAAGTGCATGCCGATGTGACCCAGCCACAACCACGCCAACATCTGCGCCACCCACAGCACGACCGCGTATACGTGCGCCAAGGCTGATGAAAGCTGGAGCGTGGACCTAGGCTTAAGCGTTTGCATAGCCATGCAACTGATCGGTGCCGCCTGCAGCGTGCACGCTCACGTTGAACGACACAATGATGCGATCGCGTTCGCCGTCATACGGCAATGCCTGGTGCGGTAACCACGAAGGAAATACCACCAATTGACCCGGGACTGGCTCCACATCTAAATGTGCGTGTTGCAAATAAGCATTGCCAAAATCCATAGCCCCACCCGCGAGGTTGTGGGCGTATGGGCCG
>JANREF010000043.1 GCA_030726195.1 Burkholderiaceae bacterium
GCGTGAACCCAGGTTTGACGGCCTTGAGCAACGTCGTACTCACGCCGCACATTGCCAGCGCCAGCCGCGCGACACGCTTGGCCATGGCCAACTTGGCTGCAGACAACTTGATTGCCTTTCACCACAGCGCACAAGCCCTCACGCCTGTGAATGTGCCACATCAGGCCTCGAGCCCAGGCGGTTCAGCATGACTGGCACTGACACATTGGCCTCCCTGTGGGGCGTGACGTTGGCTGTGTTGGTCTTGGCCGGAGTTGCTGCGCTCATGTGTGTGCTGGTTTGGCTGCGTTTGCGCAGCGCGCAGCAGCAGTTGGCGGTATTGGCTGAAATGGGTACCGCCGAGCAAGACGCGCAAGGCCAGGCGGGTGCAACATTTGCTGCGCAAGTGGCCAATTTGGAACGCAACGTGCGCCAGGAAGTCGGCGACAGCTCTCGCCAAGCGCGCGCGGAGTTGTCGCACACACTGGTGCAGTTTCAAAGTACGCTGTTAGAGCAAACCGCACAGGCCACCCGCACGCAAAATGCACAAATGGATGCCTTTGCCTTGCAGCTGGCCAACTTGCAAACGCGCATGAGCGATACGCTCACGACCAACCTCAACGCCATGAGTGAGACCAATGCGCGACGCATGGGGGAAGTGCGCACCACACTGGACACGCAGTTGGCGCAGCTGCAGCAGGGCAATGCGGCCAAACTGGATGAAATGCGTGCAGTAGTTGACGAAAAACTGCAGGCCACGCTGCACCAGCGCCTGGGCGAGAGCTTCAAGCAAGTCGCCGAGCGCTTGGAGCAGGTTCATAAAGGTTTGGGTGAAATGCAAGTACTGGCCCAAGGCGTTGGGGACTTGAAGCACCTGCTGTCCAACGTGAAAAACCGCGGTATGTTTGGTGAGGCACAGCTCAAGTCGTTGTTGGAGCAGGTGATGGCACCCGACCAATACGCCGAGCAGGTGATGACCAAGCCCGGCAGCCGCAACCATGTGGACTTCGCCATTCGCATGCCAGGTCGCAACGACGACGGCGAACCCGTGTGGCTACCAGTGGACGCAAAGTTTCCAACGGAAGACTATGAACGCTTGCTGGAGGCGCAAGAGCAAGCCAACCCAGCGGCCGTAGCCGAGGCCACCAAAGCCTTGGCTGTGCGCATCAAGGCGGAGGCCAAATCGATTGCGAACAAATACGTGGAGCCGCCATACACCACCGACTTTGCCATCATGTTTTTACCCACCGAGAGTCTGTATGCCGAGGTGCTGCGCGTGCCGGGCTTGCTCGAGAGCTTGCAGCGCGAGCACCGCGTCACATTGGTAGGCCCCACCACGCTGATGGCCATGCTCAACTCGTTGCAAATGGGCTTTCGCACACTGGCGCTAGAGAAACGCTCCAGCGAGGTATGGCAAGTGCTGGGCGCCGTTAAAACCGAGTTTGGCAAGTTTGGGGGCGTACTGGCCAAAGTTAAAACCCAAACGCAAACAGTGCTCAACACCATCGACAGCGCGCAAACGCGAACCCGTGCCATGGATAGGGCGTTGCGCAGCGTGGAAGCGTTATCGGTAGAAGCGTCTGACACGCTGTTGCCCGGCATCAACGCAACAGGACTTGAGGACGATGAGACCTTAGGCGACGGTACCGACGCGCAGGGCACCTAGTCGCAGGCTGGTGCTGCGGTACGCGGCTGCGTCCGTAGCCTATGGCGCAAGCCTGGCGCGGGCGTGCTCACATCCCTAGCGTGTGCGCATGACATCTTGGGCTCGTCGGTGTTTCACGCACCAAGGTCCATGCGGTACGCCGTCCGGTGAGTTGGTCGTTGTGGCTAACTTAGTGTGTGGTGCTTGGCGAAATTGTGACCAAGTATCAGTCCCTAGGTCGCTTGTGTGGCAGCCCTGTGTCGCTGATTCCTGTACCTAAATAGTTTGTTTTTGTATTAAGTTCTGTGCTGGTTATGGGCTGGTCATGCGGCCATATGTCACGCGAAGCGCGCAATTGCTGAGCATCGGATGGTGTAGCCCCTACAATC
>JANREF010000044.1 GCA_030726195.1 Burkholderiaceae bacterium
CTTCTTGCGTTTCTGGCGTTTGCTGCGGCTGTTATGCCGACTGTGTTGGTTGTCTTGATTGTGTTGATTGTGTTGGTGGTTTTGATTTCGCCACTTGCCCCATGCCTGCGCTTTGCACCCACCGTTTCAAGGGTGTGGCGGCGTCAAATGCGAGCATGCCCCAATTGCGAAGGACTTGCAGGGGCTGGGAATTGCCCCAACGCTGGGTGAACAATTGGAACAGGCCGTGGGTGGCCAGCTGCAGCCGAGTGGTGTCGCTAGAGCGGCGTCGCTGGTAGCGCCGCAGCAAGCGCATATCGGCCACGCTCTGGGCTTTGTGCCTGTGGCGCAGCACATCCGCTAAGGCCTGGGCGTCGGCCAAGCCCATGTTCAGGCCTAAACCCGCCAAGGGGTGAATGGTGTGTGCCGAGTCGCCGACCAAGGCTACGCCGGGCTGCACCCATTGAGTGGCTTTCGATAAGGTCAGGCCGAAGGCCACGGGCTTGCCCAGCAGTGCCAGCTCGGCGAAGCTGTGGCGGCTGGCCTGCGCGATGGCTTGCAGCAAGTCAGCGGGCTGCGTGTCGGCTGAGGCGTGTTGCAGCGAGCCTATCCAGTCGTCGCATTGCTGCGCGGGCATAGACCAGACCATGGCCAGTTCGCAGCCTTGTGGGCCACCCACGGGCAGCAAGGCCAAGATGGACGTACCGTCAAACCACTGTTGGGCAATGCCGCCGTGCGGCTGAGTGCTGCGCAAGCGCGCTGCCAGTGCGCGGTGTGGGTAAGTGGTGGTGGGGGTGTTGATGCCCAAATTGGCGCGCTGCGCACTGTGTTTGCCCTCGCACAGCACGTTGAGTGTGCCAAGCGGCGCGGCGCCAGCAGCGACCGTGGTGATGCGGGTGTGCGCGACAACCAGCTGGGCCAGCGCGTCCTCAAGGGCGGGCACATCGACCATCCAAGCCACGGGTTGGGCGTCTTGCCCGTGCAGGCTTAAGAAGCCTGCACCGTCACCAAACACGCGCATGTGGTCTACAGGGGTGAGCCAAGGCGCTTGACCGCTTGCAGGCCACACGCCCACGCTTGCGAGCGTGGCTTGCGAGCTGTGGTTGATGGCGTAGGCGCGGATGTCGCGTGCGGCGTTGTGGATGTTATTTGTGTTGTGTGTGTTGTTTGCGTGGTTTGCGTGGTTTGCGTGGTTTGCAGTCGCCATGGGCAGGCGCGGTGCAGACACCTGCACCCGCAAGCCCAAGTCGGCCATCAACAGTGCAGTGGTGTGCGCTGTGATGCCGCTGCCGTGAACGGCAATATCGGCTGGTGGTGTGGTGGCCAAATCAGCGTACCCGCATGCCAGGTGTGGCGCCTGGCCAAGCTTTCATGATGTAGATGCCAGGGTTGCTTGTCTCATCGGCGTGGCTGCCTGCCAACACCATGCCCTCACTGACGCCAAACTTCATTTTTCTAGGCGCAAGATTGGCCACCATCAGGGTGTATTGGCCAATCAGCTCTTCAGGCTTGTAGGCGCTGGCAATGCCTGAGAAGACATTGCGCGTGTGGCCTTCACCCGCATCCAGGGTCAGGCGCAGCAGCTTGGTGGAGCCTTCAACGGCTTCGCAGTTCACGATTTCGGCAATGCGCAGGTCCACCTTGGCAAAGTCGTCGATGGTGATGGTGTCCGCCACGGCTTCGCCGCCGGGGGCGGGTGCAGCCGGTGCGGCGGCGGGCTCAGGCATGTCGAACAAGGCGTCGAGTTGCTTGACGTCCACGCGTTGTATCAGGTGCTGGTATGCGCCAATGGTGTGGCCTTCGGGCAGCAATGTGCTCAAGTCTGCAAAGACCATGGGTTGAACCTTGAGGAAGGCCTCCACTTGCGCAGCCAGGGCCGGTAAGACGGGCTTGAGCGCGAGCGTGAGCAAGCGAAAGGCTTGTATGCAGGTGCTGCACACGTCTTGTAGCCGTGCATCTTGCCCCTCTTGCTTGGCCAGCTCCCACGGCTTGTTGGCGTCTACGTAGGCGTTGACGTTGTCGGTCAAAGCCATGATCTCGCGCAGCGCGCGCGCATAGTCGCGCTCTTCGTAGCGCTGTGCAACCGATGACAGCACGCGTTGCATGTGCGTGAGCAGCTCTGTGCCGTCTGCGCCCGATGTGCACAGCTGGCCGCTGAATCGCTTGGCCAAGAAGCCCGCACTGCGGCTGGCAATATTGATGTACTTGCCCACCAAGTCGCTGTTCACGCGGGCCATAAAGTCGTCGGCGTTGAAGTCTACGTCTTCGTTTTTATTGGTCAGTTTGGCCGCCAAGTAGTAGCGCAGCCATTCGGGGTTCATGCCCAGGCTCAGGTATTTGAGTGGGTCTAAGCCCGTACCGCGGCTCTTGCTCATTTTCTCGCCGTTGTTGACGGTGAGAAAGCCATGTACGAACACGTTATTGGGTGTCTTACGCCCGCTGAAGTGGAGTGTGGCGGGCCAGAACAAGGTGTGGAAGGTGACGATGTCTTTGCCAATGAAGTGGTATTGCTCCAGCTCGGGGTTGGCCATGTAGGCGTCGTAATCAATGCCGCGCTTGGTGCACAAGTTTTTGAGCGACGCCAAGTAGCCAATGGGCGCGTCCAGCCACACGTAAAAGTACTTGCCCGGTGCGTCTGGGATTTCGATGCCAAAGTAGGGTGCATCGCGCGAGATGTCCCAGTCGCCCAAGCCTTCGCTGGTGCTGCCGTCGGGGTTGGTGCGCACGCTGAACCATTCTTTGACCTTGTTGGCCACCTCGGGTTGCAGCTTGCCGTCTTGTGTCCACTGGGTCAAGAATTCAACGCAGCGCGGGTCTGACAATTTGAAGAAAAAGTGCTCTGAGCTCTTGAGTACGGGCTTGGCACCTGACAAGGCCGAGAACGGGTTGATCAAATCGGTGGGGGCGTAGACCGCGCCGCACACCTCGCAGTTGTCGCCGTACTGGTCGTGTGCGTGGCACTTGGGGCATTCGCCCTTGATGAAGCGGTCCGGCAAGAACATGTTCTTCTCGGGGTCGAAGAACTGGTCAATGGTGCGTCGCTCTATGAGCGAGCCGCCTTCGGACTCTGGGATATCGCGCAAGTCGCGGTAAATCTGCTGGGCGAGCTCGTGGTTTTCAGGCGCGTCCGTGTTGTGCCAGTTGTCAAAGGCGATGTGAAAACCGTCTAGGTAAGGCTTGCGTCCTGCTGCAATGTCGGCCACAAACTGCTGGGGTGTTTTACCGGCTTTTTCGGCGGCAATCATGATGGGTGCGCCATGGGCGTCGTCTGCGCAGACGAAATCCACATCGTTGCCCTGCATGCGTTGGAAACGCACCCAAATGTCCGCTTGTATGTATTCCATGATGTGCCCGATATGGAAGTTGCCGTTGGCATAGGGCAGGGCGGTGGTTACAAACAAACGCTTGGACATAAGTGGTTTTCTGGTCGGTGGGGAAACAACAAGCTGAAATGACAGCCATGCGGGTATTTTAGAAGGGTTGTGGCAACCCCTTGTAGGCCATTCGCCCAGGCTGGGCTTTGCTGGCCTGCGCTGAGCCTAGGCGGCCCAATACGGCCAAATGCGGCCCTTGCTGGCGCGCGGGCACGCACTGGCGTCATGGGACTGTTTGGCAGGCTCACGTTTGAGCTATGCAGCGCCAGCCTTAACCCTGTCGCACATAACGTCAAGCGCCAAGCCCGATAATCTCGCCATGACTTTTTCAATCGAAGCGGCCAACGCAGCCCTCAATGCGCTAACAGACGACCACAACGGCCAAACGTTGGGCCAAGCCAAGGCTATTAAAAACCTGCGTCTAGACGGCGATACGGTGGCGTTGGATGTGGTGCTGGGCTATCCCTGTGCCAGCACCCACGCCTTGTGGGTGGAGCGCATCAAGGCTGCATTGGCTCCGGTTGCCCCTGGCATGGCTGTGCACGCCACCGTCAAGACCGAGATCACCGCGCACAGCGTGCAAGGCGGCACCCAGCGCATCGAGGGTGTCAAGAACATCATTGCCGTGGCCTCCGGCAAAGGCGGCGTAGGCAAGTCCACCACCGCCGTGAATTTGGCCTTGGCGCTCAGTGCCGAGGGCGCGCGCGTGGGCGTGTTGGACGCGGACATTTACGGCCCCAGCGTGCCCACCATGATGGGCTTGGTGGGCAAGCCTGAGGTGGTAGACGGCAAATACATGAAGCCCATGGTCAACCATGGCTTGCAAGTCATCTCTATGGGCTTTTTGGTGCGCCCCGATGATGCGGTGATTTGGCGTGGCCCCATGGCTACCCAAGCGCTGGACCAGCTGCTGCGCCAAACCAAGTGGGACGACCTGGACTACCTGATCGTGGACATGCCACCGGGCACAGGTGACATCCAGCTGTCGCTGAGCCAACGCGTGCCGCTCACAGGCGCTGTGGTGGTGACCACACCACAAGACATTGCCTTGATCGATGCCCGCAAGGGCGTGCGCATGTTTGAAAAAGTCAGCGTGCCGATTTTGGGTTTGATTGAAAACATGGCCGTGTACTGCTGCCCCAACTGTGGCCACATGGAGCACATCTTCGGTGCCGATGGTGGCCAAGCCATGGCCCAAGACATGGGCTTGAACTATTTGGGTGCACTGCCACTGAACAAAGGCATACGCGAGCAAGCCGACTCGGGTACACCCACCGTTGCGGCCGATGCCAACAGTGACATTGCGCAGCTGTACCGTGGTGTGGCGCTCAAAGTGGCCGCGCAAGTGGCTCAAAAGGCACGCGACTACAGCGGCAAATTCCCTAGCATCAAGGTGTCCAGCGCCACCTAAACCTGCCCGCGGCGGGGCTGGGGTGGCGACGGGCGGGCAAGCTTTGCAGTGACAATATCAACACACTTGATATTGAATCTTTGAACCTTGTCATTCGGGAGTGAGTCTCATGAGCCGCATTGTTAACGTCATCAACCACCCGCTGGTGCAACACAAGCTGACCTTGATGCGTCGCAAAGACACATCAACCAAAAGCTTTCGAGAGTTGGTGCAAGAGCTCAGTGCGCTGTTGGCCTACGAAGTCACGCGCGACATGCCCACGCACACCGTGGAAATAGAAACGCCGCTGGAGACCATGCAAAGCCAGGTCATAGATGGCAAAAAAATTGTGCTCGCGTCCATTTTGCGCGCGGGCAACGGCTTTCTAGATGGCATGTTGAGCGTGATTCCGGGCGCGCGCGTGGGCCATGTGGGCATGTACCGCGACCCCAAGACCTTGGAGCCAGTCGAATACTACTTCAAGATGCCGCAAGACATGACCGAGCGCGATGTCATCGTGCTAGACCCCATGCTCGCCACAGGCAACTCTGCTACCGCTGCCGTGACACGCATCAAGCAGTGCAAGCCCCGGTCCATCGTGTTTGTGTGTTTGGTGAGCTGTCCACAAGGCCTCAAAACTTTCCACGACCAGCATCCCGACGTACCCGTATTCACGCCCGCGGTTGACCGCTGCTTGAACGAGCACGGCTACATCTTGCCGGGTTTGGGCGATGCAGGTGACCGCATTTTTGGCACCAAATAACACGCGGTTTTCAACGTGCGTTCCGGGGGTGGGGGCGTGCGTTTGATCTGCAAACCCTTTGGTCAAACCATAGGGTGACACATTGCTATCCATACGGAGGGCGGACAACAGGCTGTCGTCCATTCGTCCACTCGTCCTCCGCATTCGCTCTCAGTTCAACGCTCATGTCCATGCATGCGTTGCGGCAGGCGTTCACGCTTGGCTTGCGGATGTGTCATGCCCCACTGGAACGGGTGTCTGTGTTTGCAGTCAGTCGGTGCTCAGGCCAAGTGCAGCAAATGTCGGAAGTCCCAGTCCAAGCGTGGGTTGTGTAGGGCGGCGCGTTCGTGGTGTTCGTGTCGTTTGATGCCCACGTATGCATCGACCAAGTGGGTGCCCAAGTGGCGGCGCATGTCTGGGCTGTTGCGCAGTGCAGCCAAGGCTTGGGGCAAGTTGCTGGGCAGTTGCAGTGCTTGTGTGTCTGTGTTGGGGATGAGGGTTGGCCGCTGTTCCAAGCCGTCCATACCGGCACCCAACATGGCGGCTAGGCTGAGGTAGGGATTGCTGTCGCCGCCGGGTAGCCGGTTTTCCACGCGCCGCGCTGCTGCGCTGCTGGCGGGCACGCGCAGGGCCACGCCTCTGTCTTCCTCGCCGGTGGTGGCGTGTGTGGGGTTGGCATCGTTGTGGTTGATGCGCTCGTAGGACATGTCGTAGGGCGCAAACACCGCCATGGCCGCCTGTGTTTGGCGCTGCATGCCGGCCATAAAGTACGTCAATTCAGGCGTGTTGCTGCCGTCTTCGTGTGCGAAAACGTGGGGCCACGGGCGCTGGTCGGTGTGCTGCAGGCTGATGTGCCAGTGCATGCCGCAGCCGGGGTCATCGTCTATGGGTTTGGGGGCAAAGCTGCCGATGAAGCCGTGTCGCGCAGCCACCTCGCGCACCACACGTTTGAAGCGAAAGACGGCGTCGGCCTGGTCCAACACCGGGCCTGGTGCAAAGTTCACCTCAAACTGGCTGAACGATGCTTCGTGTGCGTGACCAGTCGCCGGTATGTCCAGCGCGCGGCAAGCGGCGTAGATGTCGTCGAAAAATGCATCAAATGCGCTGGCGCGTTCCACGCAATTGCACTCGGTCAAGACTTCTGACACGGGTGCATTGGGCCAGGGGCTGGCTGCGACAACGGGTGCTGGGTTGGAGGCGCTGCTTGAATCGTCGCTTGCGTTGTGGCTTGCCGTGCGGCGCAGTAAAAAGAACTCCAGCTCGGGTGCTACCGTAGCCTGCAAGCCCATGGCTGCGAGCCGCGCTACCGTGGCTTTCAGGGCTGCGCGCGGAGACAAGTCTTGTGCCGTGATGACCTCGCCCGCATCGTTGGTGTGCAGTATGCCCACACTGTCACAAATCACCGTGGCCTCGTGGGGCCGTGCGGGGCGCAGCTTGAAGGTCGTCATGTCTGCGACCATGTGCAAATCGGTGAAGTTTTTGGGCACGATGGGCCCCATCACGTCGTCGGGTACGCCGGTGGTGAGCGTGACACCCAATACAGCGCTGGACATGCGGCAACCTTGCGCAGCCGCAAAGTCCGCACTGCCTACGGTTTTACCGCGCGCCAAGGAGGTGAAGTCACCCAGCACACACTCCACGCGTTCAACGTTAGAAGGGAGTGCAGGCTGTTGTGTGAAGGACATAGACACCGTGTAGAGCTGGGAAGGTGCATTGATTTTATGGCCCCGCCACGGCTTCGCCCGTAGGCATTCTGTGGGATTGGTATTTGCTATAGGCTAAGCCCATATGAATGCAATCACGCACACCACACCGATCAACAGCAATGCAGCGGTTGGCGGCCCGTCCATTTGGGCGCTGGCTTGGCACAACGGCACCCGCAACTGGCGCGCAGGCCGCTGGCGACTGATGGTGGTGGCGGTGGCTTTGGCCGTAGCTGCGCTGACTGCTGTGGGCTTTTTTGCCGATCGCCTGCAGGGTGGTCTGACGCGCGACGCGCGCGCCCTGTTGGGTGGTGACGCTGTGGTGCGCAGTGACGAGCCTGCGCCGCAGGCCATCGTGGACCTGGCCAACGAGCTGGGGCTGACCACCAGCGCCTCCATTCGCTTTCCGACCATGGCGCGCGCCCCCGATGCATTGGGGGGCGAGGCGCGCCTGGTGTCTTTGAAAACAGTGGACGAGCAATACCCCCTGCGCGGTAATTTGCGCGTGGCCGACGGCACGACGCAAGCGATGCTAGCGGCCGACAGGGCCGTACAAGCTGGCCCGCGCCCTGGACAAGCGTGGGCGGATGCGTCGCTGCTGGAGTCGCTCAATGTGCGCGTGGGCGACGCCATATTGCTGGGCAACACAGAGTTGGTGGTGTCGCAAGTCATCACCTTGGAGTCTGACCGAGGCGGCGGCTTCATGAGCTTTTCGCCGCGTCTCATGATGAATGCGGCCGACATCGAAGCGACGGGTTTGGTGCAGCCTGCCAGCCGCGTGAACTGGCGCTTTTCGGTGGCGGGTGAGCCAACAGCGGTGAGGCGCTTTGAGGCGGGCGTGCAAGCCATGATTGATGCGGCGGGCACCAGCGATACGCCTGAGAACATGGCCGCTCGCGGCTTGCGGTTAGAGAGTCTTGAGGAGGGTCGCCCCGAGACCACGCAAACACTGGCACGTGCAGAGAAGTTTTTAAACCTAGTGGCCATGCTCACCGCGCTGTTGTGCGCTGTGGCGGTGGCCATTGGTGCACGCGGCTTTGCCGCCAGCCAGTTGGATACCTGCGCCATGCTGCGCGTGTTGGGCTTGTCGCAGCGCACCATTGCACGCAGCTTCATGGTGGAGTTTTATGTGGTGGGCGTGTTGGCGGCCCTGTTGGGCGTGGCCATTGGTTGGGGCGTGCACTGGGTGTTTGTGTGGCTGCTGGCCGAGCTGGTTAAAACACAGTTGCCCGCGGCCTCGCTGTGGCCAGTGCTCACGGGTTTGGGGGTGGGTCTGAGCTTGATGACAGCTTTTGGTGTGGCACCCATATTGCAGCTGTCTAAGGTGCCGCCGCTGCGTGTGATGCGCCGAGACACCGGCGACTTGCGCCCAGCATCGGCATGGGTGTGGGCTGCAGGCTTACTTGGTTTTTGTGCCTTGTTGTTGGTGGTGAGCCGCGACTGGGTCATGGGTGCAGCGGCCGTGGGTGGCTTCGCCGTGTCGGTGTTGTTGTTTGCGGGCCTGAGCTGGTTGGCGCTGGGTGCCTTGCGTCGCAGCGTGCGTGAAGATACAGCGCCGCGTTGGCTGGTGCTGGCCACCCGCCAATTGGTGGCCCGTCCGGGGCTGGCTGTGGTGCAGGTCAGTTCGTTGGCGGTGGGCTTGCTGGCGCTGGCGTTGCTGGTGTTGCTGCGTACCGATTTGATCGCCAGTTGGCGCGACGCCACGCCGGCAGACGCACCCACGCGGTTTGTGATCAACATACAACCCGATCAGGCCCAGGCGTTTCAGGACAACTTGCGCGCTGCGGGCGTGACCGACTTTGACTGGTACCCCATGTTCAGGGGGCGCTTGGTCAGCATCAATGACAAGCCTGTGCGCAGCGACGACTTTGAGGGTCAGCGTGCCCAGCGCTTGGTACAGCGCGAGTTCAACTTGTCTCACAGCGCGCAATTGCCACTCAAAAACGATATTGTGGGTGGCCAATGGTCCGAGGGGCAGGCCGGTGCCATCAGCATCGAAGAAGGCTTGGCCGACGAGCTGGGCTTGAAATTGGGCGACACCTTGGGCTTTGACGTGGCTGGCGAGCTTGTGCCTGCGCGCATCACAGACTTGCGCCGAGTGGATTGGGCCAGCATGCGTGTGAACTTCTTTGCGTTGTTTCCCGTGGCTGACATGCCCGACATGCCCATCACGTATATCAGTGCGTTTCGTGCACCCGAGACCCCATCGACTGGGGCCGATGGCATACAGCGCAGCTTCGACAACCAGCTGGTGCGCGACTTCCCCAACGTCACCAACATCAACACTGCAACCACACTGGCGCAGGTACAGCGCATTTTGGATCAGGTCATTCGCGCGATTGAGTTCTTGTTTGGCTTCAGCGTGATTGCAGGTTTGGTGGTCTTGTTTGCCGCCATCACGCACACGCGTGGTGAGCGTGCCCGTGAGTACGCCATATTAAGGGCGGTGGGTGCGCGATCGTCTTTGTTGCGCCAAGTGCAGCGTGCCGAGCTGGCAGGCGTGGGCTTGCTCGCCGGCGCCATGGCCAGCAGTGCGGCCATGGTCTTGGGCTGGGTATTGGCCAAACAGGTGTTTGAGTTCAGCTGGTACCCACCGTTTTGGGTGCCATTGGCCGGTGCGGCCTGCGGCGCAGCCTTGTCGCTGATGGCGGGCTGGTGGGGCTTGCGCGAGGTGCTCAACACGCCTGCCTGGCAAACACTGCGCCAGCGTTTGGAGTGATGTAAATCAAGCGGTGTGCACGGGCTTGCGTGCACAATAGCTCACCATGCAGATACAAGAGCCCACGCCCCGCAACGAACAAGGTCAACCACTCACCCCGTTTGAGTGGATAGGCGGTGAAGCCGCCGTGCAGGCCATGGTCAACCGGTTTTATGACCTGATGGACTTAGAGCCAGCTTATGCCGAGCTGCGTTCATCACACGGCGACAGTTTGGACAACGCGCGTGAGCGGTTGTTTTATTTCTTGTGTGGTTGGTTGGGCGGCCCCAATTACTACATGGAGCGTTTTGGCCACCCCATGTTGCGTGCACGCCATTTGCCGTTTGCCATTGGTATTCAAGAGCGTGACCAGTGGGTGGCATGTATGACGCAGGCCATGCTCGAGACCGACGTGCCGCCCGACTTGCGCGTGCGTT
>JANREF010000045.1 GCA_030726195.1 Burkholderiaceae bacterium
CTGCACGAGCTGGGTGCACGCGTGCGCGCGCTGCGTGCGCGGCGCGGCCTCACACGCAAGGCCGTCGCCTTGGCAGCTGATGTGTCTGAACGGCACTTGGCCAACTTGGAACTGGGTTCGGGCAACGCCTCGGTGCTGGTGCTGCAAGACGTGGCCAACGCGCTGCAGTGCACATTGGCGGAGTTGGTGGGCGACATCACCACATCCAGCCCCGAGTGGCTGATGCTGCGCGACATGCTGGCACCGCTGGACGATGCGGCCCTAGCGCGCGTGCGCGTGGCCGCAGCACAGGTGCTGGGCCATACGCCGCCCGCCAGCGCGCGCGGCAAGCGCATTGCCCTCATTGGCCTGCGCGGCGCAGGCAAATCCACGCTGGGCGCGCGTTTGGCGCAATATTTAGGGTGCCCATTCACCGAGTTGAGCCACGAGGTGGAGCGCTTGGCCGGCTGCAGTCTCAACGAGATCCAGGCCCTGTACGGCATCAACGCTTACCGCCGCTACGAACACCGCGCACTGGTCAACACCATTGAAAACAACAATGCCGTGGTCATCGCCACGCCAGGTGGCTTGGTGTCAGACCCCAGCGCATTCAACCAGTTGCTCAGTCACTGCACCACCATTTGGCTGCAAGCCAAGCCAGAGGACCACATGCACCGCGTTATGGCCCAAGGCGACACGCGGCCCATGCAGGCCAGCCCCGAAGCCATGGAAGACCTGAAAAGCATTTTGGCAGGCCGCGCAGCTTTTTACTCCAAGGCGCAATACACACTGGACACCAGCGCCCAACCACTGGACGAGACCTTCGAGCAGCTCAAAGCCATGGTTGCGCAAGCCCTGCCCGACTGACGCGCCCTCACCCCTCATGCATAAAAACGCTTGACAAGCGTTACAACATGCAAGATAGTGCATACATCTACAGATGAGGATGCACCATGAACGCCGTCACCGACACCGCTGTCACCAGTCCACGAGTGGACTACCGCACCACGCCACAAGACTACAAGCACTGGCAGCTGGATGTCAGCGGCAACACCGCCACACTGCGCGCCAACTTTGATGAAGACGGCGGCATTCGCCCTGGCTACAAGCTCAAGCTCAACAGCTACGACCTAGGCGTCGACATAGAACTCAACGACGCCATCAACCGCGTGCGTTTCGAGCACCCCCATGTGCAAGTACTCATTCTGACCAGCGCACGCGACCGCGTGTTTTGCTCAGGCGCCAACATCTTCATGCTGGGCGTATCCAGCCACGCGTGGAAGGTGAATTTTTGCAAGTTCACCAATGAAACCCGCAACGGCTTTGAAGACTCCTCTCACTTTGAAGGCCTGAAGTTTTTGGCCGCTGTCAACGGCGCCTGTGCAGGTGGCGGCTACGAGCTGGCATTGGCCTGTGACGAAATTGTGCTGATAGACGACCGCTCATCGGCCGTGAGCTTGCCAGAAGTGCCACTCCTGGGTGTCTTGCCCGGCACTGGTGGCCTCACCCGCATGACCGACAAGCGCCGCGTGCGCCACGACTTGGCCGACATTTTCTGCACCACCTCTGAAGGTGTGCGCGGCCAGCGTGCCCTGGACTGGCGCTTGGTAGACCACATCGCCAAACCCGCCAAATTTGCCGACGCTGTGGCCGAGCGCACCCAAGCCTTGGCCGCTACCAGCAAGCGCGACACAACGGCCACTGGCATTGCGCTCACGCCCGTGCAGCGCAGCCTGAGCGACGACGAGTTGCGCTACGAGCACGTCACCGTGCACATGCACCGCGCCCAACGCAACGCCACCTTCACCATCCATGCGCCCACCGCCGCATTGCCCACCGACGCTGCCGGCATACAAGCCGCAGGCGACCAGTTCTACCCCTTGGCCATGGCCAGGCAGCTGGAAGACGCCATTTTGCACATGCGCACCAACGAACTGGAGCTGGGCACTTGGATCATCAAAACCAAGGGTGATGCGCAGGCCGTCAAAACCATGGACGCGTTGTTGCTGGCCCACCAAGA
>JANREF010000046.1 GCA_030726195.1 Burkholderiaceae bacterium
CTGCGAGCCTGAGCTGGTCTCATCGCGCGCATCAACTGAGCTGGCAGGCCAATGTGCGCGTAGACGACGATGAATTTTTCAGCCGTGCAACCTCTGGCGGCTTGGCCGGGGCACTTCAAATTAACCCCGAGTTCAAGCTCCGTGCTGGGGTAAGCACAGGTTTTCGAGCGCCAACACTTGAGCAGATTTTGGGCGCCTATGGGTCGCGAGACCTCAAGCCAGAAAACAGCTTGGGTAAGGAACTTGCCTTGGAGTATGCGAAAGGCGCAGATAGCGCAAGTGTCACGCTGTACAACACGCGGTTTACCGACATGCTCGCAACCGATTCATCCTTCAATTGGAACAATGTGGCTACGGCGGATGTTGAGGGCCTAACACTGAGTGGGCGCACACGGGTAGGTGCCGCCACAGTGTCGGGTAGTTTCGATGTGATGCGTGCGCGTAATGGCGACACCGGCAAACCCCTGAACTACCGCCCTGATGAGTCAGCGACCATAGACGTAACCGCACCAGTGTCAGGCTGGCGCGTTGGCGCACAGTGGCAAGCTGTTGGCCAGCGTTACTACGCGTCTGGCGCATCGTCATTGCGTGGCTACGCCTTGCTCAACCTGCACGCAAGCACAGCTGTGTCGCGCAACTGGACACTGCAAACGCGGGTGGACAACGTGGCCAACCGGGACTACGACGGCGATGGCTACAACGCCACGCCCGATCGCCGCTGGTTTGTGGGGTTACAGTGGCAGGGTCACTAAACCAACCCGGTCAACAGTCATGCGCCAGCTCGGCCCCCAACGTATCGTTTGCCTCACCGAGGAGACCACGGAGTGGTTGTACTTGTTGGGGCAGGCGCATCGCATTGTGGGGGTGTCTGGCTACACGGTTCGCCCGCCTCAGGCGCGGCACGAGAAGCCGCGTGTGAGTGCGTTTCTGAGTGCCAAGATTGACAAAATTTTGGCGCTCAAGCCCGACTGCGTGTTTGGCTTTTCAGATTTGCAGGCGGACATTGCTGCCCAACTCATTCGCGCGGGTGTGCAGGTCACCGTGTTCAACCAGCGCAGCGTGGATGAGGTGTTTGCGATGCTGTACCAAGTCGCTGCGATGGTGGGCTGTGCCCAAGAGGGGCTGGCTTGGATTGAGCAGCGCCAGGCGGCGCTGGCGCAAATGCAAGCGGCTACGGCGCACTGGAGCCGCAAACCCGTGGTGTATTTCGAGGAGTGGGACGACCCACACATCAGCAGCATCCAGTGGGTGTCAGAGCTGGTGGGTATCGCCGGCGGCATCGATTGTTTCCCTGAGCTGTCGCGCGAGAGTTTGGGTAAAAATCGCATCATTGAGTTTGGCCAAACCATTGTGGACCGCCAGCCCGACATCATTGTGGGCTCGTGGTGCGGCAAAAAATTTCGCCCGGAGCGAGTTGCAGCGCGTGTCGGCTGGCAGGCTGTGCCTGCCGTGGTGCATGGGCAGCTGTTCGAGGTGAAGTCCGCCGATATTCTGCAGCCCGGGCCCGCGGCGGTGACCGACGGTGTGGCCCAGTTGCACGACATCATCTTGCGCTGGGGCGCAGCCAATGGGCAAAGCCTTGCGGGTTAATCCGCTACACAGAAGCGCAGAAGCACCTAAGCACAGAAGCACATAAGCACCCAAGCCAGTCCATTCAGACTTGAACCCCCGTGTGTCGTTCTAGGCTTTTAGGCCAGCCGTGCGCACAAGGTGGGTGCAGGGGCGGTTGACGTGCCAGCGGCTGGGTGTCAACCGCTGCGCGCCACCGTTTTGGGCTTGTAGTCGCAGGTGTGGCTGACAGCACACTCCCAGCACTTGGGGGTGCGCGCCTGGCAAATGTAACGCCCGTGCAGTATCAGCCAATGGTGGGCATCGACCATGTAGCGCGCGGGTATGCGTTTGAGCAAGCCTTTTTCGACTGCCACCACGTTTTTTCCCGGGGCCAGTCCGGTCCGGTTGCCCAGCCTGAATATGTGTGTGTCCACCGCCATGGTGGGCTGGCCAAAGGCCACGTTGAGCACGACGTTGGCGGTTTTGCGGCCCACGCCTGGCAAGGCTTCCAGCGCCTCTCGGTTGTTGGGCACCACACCGTTGTGCTCGCGCAGCAACAGGGAGCAGGTGTGCATGAGGTGGCGCGCCTTGCTTTTGTACAAGCCAATGGTTTTGATGGCGTCTTCCAGCGCGGGCAGTCCCATGTCCACAATGGCTTGTGGCGTATTGGCACGCGGAAACAAGCGTGCCGTGGCCTTGTTCACGCCGACATCGGTGGCCTGCGCCGACAGCAGCACGGCGGTCAACAGTTCAAAGACGCTGGTGTAAGCCAGTTCGGTTTGCGGGTGTGGGTTGGCCCGCTCCAGTGTGGCAAAAAAGAGCTCGATGTTGGCTTTGTTCATGCGCGAAGTTTACGGGCTTTGTGCACAATACGAGGCTGGCAGTGATTTTTGCTGTTGCAATGTTTGGGCCAGCCCGAGCATTGTTGTTGACATCAGCTGCGGTGTGCAGCGCCTAACTTTAGCCGTCCACTATGACCGACACCTTCAATACCGATTTGTTCGCCACGCGCTTGTCCAACGTCGAAACCTCGGCCATCCGCGAATTGTTCAAGGTGCTGGGCAAGCCCGGCATCATCAGTTTTGGTGGTGGGTTTCCCGACCCCAAGTCGTTTGACGTGGAGGGTATCGCGCAAGCCGCCCAACAGGCCTTGCAAGACCACCCCGTGGCCGCCTTGCAATATGGTGCTACTGAAGGTTTCGAGCCTTTGCGCGCCGAGATCGCTGCGCTCATGGGTGCCAAGGGCGCATCGATTGACGCCAGCGATTTGATCGTGACCACTGGCAGCCAGCAAGCGCTCGATTTGTTGGGCAAAACGCTCATCAGTCCAGGTGACAAAGTCATTGTGGAGGGCCCCACATTTTTGGCCACCATTCAGTGTTTTAGGTTGTATGGCGCCGAGCTCATCACCGCGCCAGTCGATGCCAATGGCGTGGATGTAGACGCACTGGAGGCCTTGGTCGCACAGCACAAGCCCAAATTTGTCTACCTCATTCCCACCTACGGCAACCCCAGCGGGGCCACGCTCAGCCTAGAGCGACGCAAGCGTTTGCTCAACATGGCGGTGCAAACCAAGACCTTGCTGGTGGAGGATGACCCCTATGGGGACTTGTACTTTGATGCGCCACCGCCCCCTAGCCTGTTGGCATTGAGCCAAGACGTGCCGGGCAGTCGCAGCCACTTGGTGCACAGTGGCTCATTGAGCAAAATCCTAAGCCCGGGCCTGCGTGTGGGTTGGATGGTCGCGCCGCAGGCGCTGCTGGCCAAGGCGGCCATGTGCAAGCAGTTCAGCGATGCCAACACCAGCACCTTTGCCCAAGCCACCGCCGCATGCTACTTGGCCAGCGGCCGCTTGGATGAGGCGTTGACCAAAGTGCGAGCTATTTACGCGCAGCGCGCGCAGTGCATGTGCGACGCTTTAGAGCGCGAGTTGGGCGACGCCATCAGCTTCACGAGGCCATTGGGTGGGTTGTTTGTGTGGGCCAAGCTCACCGGTGCCAACGGCGCACCAACCGACAGCGCTGCGTTGGCCAAGCGTGCCATTGAACAAGGCGTGGCCTTTGTGCCTGGCGCCCCGTTTTTTGCCAACAACCCAGATCACAGCTCGCTGCGCTTGAGTTTTGCCACCATGAGCGAAGACCTCATCGAAGCTGGCGTGCTCAAGCTCAAGCAGGCTTTGTTGGGTTGATCAGCGCTGGTTAGCAGGCACCGGGTGGTATTTGCTGGATGTTGCGCAGCTGGTGCGGCGCTTGAGCCATATTCCAGCCTATCCGCGGCCGGTAGAGCAACCGCTGCTGCGGTTGCTGCGGGCCGTCGTGCAAACATGCCGTCGTGCAAACGTGCTGTCGTGCGCGGTGGCTTGCTGTGACAGCTTGTGCCCCCGGCTTGGGCGTTAAGTGTGGTTAGACGGCTTGTAAGCGTTGGCCAACAGCTGCTCCATCGTGGCGAACGTCAGCGCTTTCTCATGGGTGCTCTCCAGCACGACGGGTGGCGCAACGCCTGCTTCTAGCGCTTCGCGCCAACGTGAGGCACACAGGCACCAGCGGTCGCCTGCGCGCAAGCCCGCAAACCGGTGGCTGGGTCTGGGTGTGATGAGGTCGTTGCCGCGCGCGAGCGAGTACTGCAAAAAGGCATCGGTCACGCGGGCGCACACCACATGGCTGCCCTGGTCGTGTTCGTCGGTGTTGCAGCAACCATCACGCCAGTAGCCGGTGAGCGGGTCAAAGCTGCAAGGCACCAGCGGTTTGCCCAGTACGTTCAGGGCCGTCGTGTGTTCGCTTGGGTTGTGTGTGGATGTGGACATGGGCGTATTGTCCGGCGTTTGCAGGGGCCGCGCGGGCTTGAGGCACAATGCCCGCTCAAGACTCGCGTGATTGACACGCGGCTTAGCCCCCATGACATCACGCGACAAACAACCCCATACAACCCACGGTCTGGCTGGTCTGGCGGACCTTGCAGGCCTTGGTAATCTCAAGGTTGGCAGCGGCCTGCCTAAGTCTGACCGTACCCCCAGCGCGGCTCGCGCTGCCGATGCATCGAGCGCTTTGGTGTACAGCACCGATGTCGGTACAACTTGCCCCGCGTGCCGCCAAGCCGTGTCGTCTTGCGTGTGTGCAAATGCCCATGCGGTGCTGGGCGACGGCAACGTGCGGGTCATGCTGGAAAAGCGCAAAGGCAAAGTCGTGACCGTGGTCAGTGGCTTGGCCCTAACCGCTGCAGACTTGGTCACCACTGGCAAGGCG
Source organism: Burkholderiaceae bacterium (assembly GCA_030726195.1). Taxonomy (GTDB): domain Bacteria; phylum Pseudomonadota; class Gammaproteobacteria; order Burkholderiales; family Burkholderiaceae_C; genus RS62. The sequence continues at coordinate 4,794 of JANREF010000046.1, forward strand.
CTGCGCCAAGCCTGTGGCAGCGGCGGCACCAGCAAAGACGGCGCCATTGAAGTGCAAGGCAACCATGTACCCAAGTGCGCGCAGTGGCTGCGCACCAAGGGCTACCGCGTGGTGCAACCCAAGCCATGATCTCGCCGCAAGATCTGCAGCTGCTGGTCGATACCAAAATGCCGTTTGGCAAACACAAAGACTGTGCCCTGGCGGACTTGCCGGGCAACTACCTGAACTGGTTTGCGCGGGAAGGCTTTCCCAATGGCCGCTTGGGCGAGCTGCTCGCGCTCATGCACGAAATTGATCACAATGGCTTGAGTCACTTGCTTAGGCCATTGCGACAGGCGGGCCATGTGCATGGGCGTCCGTCCAGCGGCCCATCCAACCCCAAACCTTATTTGTGACTGCTACTGTGTCCGATTCCAACAGCTATACCGTGACGATTTTTTCGGGCGACGACGCCAGCGACGCCCAAAAAGCGCAAGCGGCCGAGCGGTTTTGCGCGGCACTTGAGGCGCAATTGGGCGACGCGAGTTTGGTTGCACCCATGTATGTGATGTACCAGCGCTTGGTCAACACCTTTGGCGAGACGCCCGATGTAGAGGTGATGAACGACGCCGAGCGCGAAGTGTTTGAGAGTTGGCAGCTCGCCGAGTCCGCAGCCATGCAGGCGGCGTTTGGCACGCACCGCTACTTGGATGAAGGCGGCTACCAATTGCGCATTTTGTAGCCCAGGCCAGCTGCGCGCGCGACCGTTTACACCAACACCTGTAGCAAACGGTCCAAGCCACCTGCGTTGATGGCGACGTGCGCTTGGGTGCGCACCGCCGGTTTGGCATGAAAGGCAACAGACAAACCTGCGACGCCCATCATGGGCAAGTCGTTGGCACCGTCACCCACCGCAATCGCTTGGTCGGGTGTGCAGCCCAGCTGCGCGCACAAGGCCAAGACCGTTTGGCGCTTCATATCACCGTCGCAAATGTCACCCCAGTCTTGCATCAGCAAGTTGCCCGTGAGGTGGTCATCTACCACTTCGAGGGCGTTGGCTCTGGCCATATCCAAGCCCAGCATTTGCTGGACCTTGTCTGAGAAATACGTAAAGCCACCACTGACCAACACGGCATACAAGCCCGCTTGTTTGCACGCGTCAACCAAGGCCTTGGCGCCCGGATTGAGCTGCAAGCGATCGGCAAAGACCTTGTCGAGGTGCTGCACAGGCACGCCTTTGAGCAGCTGCAGGCGCCGTGTGAGGCTGTCGCGGAAGTCTTTGAGCTCACCACGCATAGACGCCTCTGTGATGGCTGCAACCTCGGCTTTTCTGCCGGCGGCGTCAGCAATTTCGTCTATGCACTCAATGTTGATGAGTGTGGAGTCCATGTCAAACGCGATGAGCTTGTAGTGCGACAAGGGCTTGGGCTGGGCGTGGCTGCCCAGCATGAGGCCGGGTGCTATTTCGGTGTACTGGTGTGTGGACATTTACAAGACCAATTCTGTAGCGGGTGTGGTGGTGGGCGTGCCCAAGTTGCGCAGCACGTCGCGCACCATGTGGGCGCGAACGTTGGGGTCTGGCAGTGCTTTTTCTATGCGCAATTTATCGTTGCCAGCCAGCTTGATGTGGCGGTTCTTTTGTATGAGCGCGATGATTTTGGCAGGGTCGACAGGTGCGTCTTTTTTGAAGGTGATGTTGATGACGGTTGGCGCTGCATCCACCTTCACCACACCGTAAGGCGCGCACAACACCCGCAGGCGGTGCACATCAATGAGGGCCGCGGCTTGCGGCGGTAGCTTGCCAAAGCGGTCTGCAATCTCTTCCATGAGTCTGTCGATTTGGTCTGACGTTTTGGCTGTGGCCAGCTTTTTGTAAAAGCTCAGGCGCAAATGCACGTCGCCGCAGTAATCGTTGGGCAGTAGGGCGGGTACATGCAAGTTGATGTCGGTGATGATGGCCAGCGGGCTGAGCAAGTCGGGCTCGCGTCCGGCCTTGAGGCTGGCCACGGCTTCGGCCAACATTTCGTTGTAAAGCTGAAAGCCCACCTCCAACATGTTGCCGCTTTGATTTTCGCCCAGCACTTCACCCGCGCCTCGAATTTCCAGGTCGTGCATGGCCAAGTAAAAGCCCGAGCCCAGCTCTTCCATTTCCTGAATGGCCTCAAGGCGCTGCGAGGCTTGTTTGGTCAGACTTTGTGTGTCGGGTACCAGCAGGTAGGCATAGGCTTGGTGGTGGCTGCGCCCCACACGCCCACGCAGTTGGTGCAGTTGCGCTAGGCCAAATTTATCGGCCCTAGCCATCACGATGGTGTTGGCCGTGGGCACGTCGATGCCGGTTTCAATGATGGTGGAGCACAGCAAGATGTTGTAGCGTTGCGCGACAAAGTCGCGCATGACCGACTCGAGTTGGCGCTCTGGCATTTGGCCGTGGGCAATGGCACTGCGGGCCTCGGGCAAGTAGGCCTCTAGTTGCTGTTTGCGGTTTTCAATGGTTTCAACTTCGTTGTGCAAAAAGTAGACTTGGCCGCCGCGCTTGAGCTCACGCATGACGGCTTCACGTATCACGCCTTGACCCTCGTTGCGCACAAAGGTCTTGATGGCCAAGCGCCGCTGTGGTGCGGTGGCAATCACCGACAAATCGCGCAGGCCCTCCAGGGCCATGCCCAGGGTACGTGGGATGGGCGTGGCGGTGAGGGTGAGCACATCGACCTCTGCGCGCATGGCCTTCATGGCCTCTTTGTGACGCACGCCAAAGCGGTGCTCTTCGTCGATGATGAGCAGGCCCAAATCTTTGAATTTGACCGATTCGCTGAACAGCTTGTGCGTGCCCACCACGATGTCCACCGTACCGTCGATCAAGCCTTTGCTCGCTGCTGTGATTTCTTTGGCTGAGCGGAAGCGGCTCATTTCTGCAATTTTGATGGGCCACTGCGCAAAACGGTCCACCAGGGTTTGGTAGTGCTGCTCGGCCAACAGCGTGGTGGGCGCTAAAAACGCCACTTGTCGTCCACCCGTAACCGCAATAAAGGCTGCACGCAGGGCGACTTCGGTTTTGCCAAAGCCCACATCGCCACACACCAGCCTGTCCATGGGACGCGGCGAAATCATGTCTTGTATGACGGCATGAATGGCCCCGCGTTGGTCGGCGGTTTCTTCAAAGCCAAAGTCATTGGCAAAGCGCTCGTAGTCCGCTGGGCTGTAGCGAAAGGCAAAGCCTTGGCGGGCTTGGCGGCGCGCGTAGATGTTGAGCAGCTCGGCAGCCGCGTCGCGCACTTGCTCGGCGGCTTTGCGCTTGGCTTTTTCCCATTGACCGCTGCCCAGGCGGTGCAGCTTGGCCTCGTCTGCGCTCACGCCCGTGTAACGGCTGATCAGGTGCAGCTGGCTGACGGGCACGTACAGCGTGGCTTTATCGGCGTATTCCAAGTGTAAGAACTCTTGCAGCAGCGGGTTGCCGTCGTCGTCTACGCCTTGGCCCAAATCCATGTTGATCAGGCCGTGGTAACGACCAATGCCGTGTGCGCTGTGCACCACGGGGTCGCCCACGTTGAGCTCGCTCAAGTCTTTGATGAGCGCGTCGACGTCGCTGGCCTGTTCTTGGCGTCTGCGTCGGCGCGTGGTGGGTGCCGTGGCAAACAGCTCGGTCTCGGTGACCAGTGCCATGGCGCCTTCCACCCACACAAAGCCGTTGCTCAGGTTGGACACCACCATGCCCAGCGGCTCTTTGCTGTGTTGAAAGGCCTCTAGGCTGTCAAAGCTTGGCGGTGCAATGCCGCTGGCGCGTAAAAAGTCTTGCAGGCTTTCGCGGCGGCCTTCGCTCTCGGCACACAGCAGCACCCGCCAGCCGCCATTGGTGATGTAGCGTTTGAGCTTGGCCAGCGGCTCGTCGCCACCACGCTCCACCGTGATGTCGGGCAGGCTGGAAAAGGCGGTGAATGGGTTGTTGGCCGGGCTGTCGCTGGGCTGCTCGGTGTCGCGGCTGAAGGCTTTGAATGCCAGCTGCGCGTGCTGATTGGCGCGGGTGAAGAATTCTTCTGCGCTTAAAAACAAGCTGCCAGGCGGCAGCGCTGGGCGCTCGGGGTCGCCTGCGAGCAGGCGGTAACGGTCTTGCGTGTCACGCCAAAATTGGCCCATGGCGCTTTCAAGGTCACCCACCAACGCCACCGTGGCGTCCGCGCCAAGGTAGTCGAATACGGTGGCGGTCTCGTCAAAGAACAAGGGCAGGTAGTACTCAATGCCTGCGGTGGCCACCCCGTTGCCCATGTCTTTGTAAATGCGGCTTTTGGTGGGGTCGCCTTCGAGTACCTCGCGCCACCGGCTTCTAAAGCTGGTGCGCGCGGTGTCGTCCATGGGAAATTCGCGCCCGGGCAGCAAGCGCACTTCGGGCACGGGGTAGAGGCTGCGTTGGCTGTCCGGGTCGAAGGTGCGTATGGTGTCGATCTCGTCGTCGAACAAATCCACGCGGTAGGGCACCAGCGAGCCCATGGGAAATAGGTCAATCAGGCCGCCACGCACAGCGTATTCGCCAGGGCTGACCACCTGTGAAACATGGTTGTAGCCTGCCGTGGTGAGCTGGCTGCGCAGCTTGGCCTCGTCTAGCTTTTGTTTCACCTTGAACTCAAAGGTGTAGGCCGCTAAAAACGCAGGTGGCGCCAAGCGGTACAGGGCTGTTGTGGCTGGCACCAGGACCACGTCGGCACCGGCTTGCGCGTCGCGTTGCTTGATACGCCACAGCGTGGCCAAGCGCTCGCTGATGAGGTCTTGATGTGGCGAAAAATGATCGTAGGGCAGGGTTTCCCAATCGGGGAACAAGGCACCGCGCACATCAGGCGCAAAAAATGCCATCTCTTCCAACAAGCGGGTGGCCGTCGCCGCATCTGCGGTCACGATGAGCAGTGGCCGGCCAGCGGCTTTTTCCTGCGTGGCCAAGTGGCTGAGCCACAGCGCGTCGCTGGAGGCTTGGGGCTGCGGCAAGGTGAAGCGTTTGCCAGCGGTGAGTTTGGGTAATTGCATAGAGGGGTTGCAGCAGCCTGCGCACAAACGACAAAACCCCGATTCGCAGTGCGTCGGGGTGAACAGGTCAATTTTACCGCCTTGCCTACAATGGCGCTTGTAACAAGCCAATGCCCATGACCACCTATACCGACGCACCAAGCCAAGCCCGCAGCACAGCGGCTGTCCCGCGCTGCCACATCTTGATTCCAAGTGCGGGTGTGGGGCTGCGCGCGTTGCGCGCTGGCGAAGCCCTGCCCAAGCAATACCAGAGCTTAGAAGGCGTGCCTATGGTGGTGCACACCACGCGCGCCTTGGATCAAGTGGATGTGGCCTTGGCCAGCGCGGGCCAGTGGCAAGCGGGCACGCAGTTGGCCGTGGTGAGCCCGGATGATGGGTTTTGGCAACAACACGTCGCGCCAATGGCGCCTGCTTGGCACGCAGCCCCAGTGGGCGGAGCCAGCCGCGCCGAGTCGGTGATGAATGGCCTGGAG
>JANREF010000047.1 GCA_030726195.1 Burkholderiaceae bacterium
TTGTCGCCAGGGTGGCCAATACCAATGCGCAAACGCCAATAGTTGGGGCTGCCCAATTGGGCGTGAATGTCGCGCAAGCCGTTGTGTCCCGCGTGGCCACCGCCTTGTTTGAGCTTGGCTTCGCCGGTGGCGATATCGAGCTCGTCGTGGGCCACCAAGATTTCTTCAGGCGCGATTTTGAAAAACCTAGCCAAGCTGCCTACGGACTTGCCGCTGGCATTCATGAAGGTTTGCGGCTCGAGCAGCCACACGGTGTCGCCGCCAATTTGCGCGCGCGCCATGAGACCAAAGTAAGTACGCTCGGCGCGCAGGTGCATGCCCCATTGCTGGGCGAGGGCGTCAATCCACCAAAAGCCTGCGTTGTGACGGGTTTGGTCGTAATCGGGGCCAGGGTTGCCTAGGCCAACAAACAGCTTGATCATGGTTTGAGTGTAGCCGCTGCGTTGGGCCAGTACCGCAGGTCCAGCGGTTGCTCAGAGCGCTTGTAGCATAGGGTCTGAGGTGACGCTGTAGCCCACGGCTGTGTATGGTGGGGTGGAACGATTTGGAATGTGCCTTGGTGAACCGGAATGAGCCAGACTCAAATGAAGCGATGTGTTGGTGAGCCGTCAAAAGAAAAACCCGCGACAGGCAGGACCTGAGGCGGGTTTGGCTGCATCACAGGCGTGATGCAAACAGCGGGTGCTTACTCGGCTGCGGCTGGTGCTGCAGCTGCGTCACCACCTTTGGGTGGCACAACAGTGGCAACAGTCACGTTGGTGCGGCCGTGCATGACAGCTTTGGTGCCTGCTGGCAACTTGAGGTCGCGCACGTGGATGGTGTCGCCTTTGGCTGCGTTAGACAGGTCAACGGTCACGAACTCTGGCAAGTTGGTTACCAAGCACTCGAGTTCGATTTCGGTCATGACCTTGTTGATCATGCACTTGTCGGTCTTGACGGCTGGAGACACTTCTTCGCCTTCAAAGTGCAAAGGCACTTTCTTGTGAACACGGGTCTTCTCGTCCACACGTTGGAAGTCAACGTGCAACACCAATTGCTTGAATGGGTGGTATTGCACATCACGCAACATCACTTTTTGCTTGGCACCGTTCAATTCCATTTCTAGGATTGAAGAGTGGAAAGCTTCTTTTTGCAGGGTGAACCACAGCGCGTTGTGGTCCAGCTCGATAGCGGTTGGCTCAGCAGAACCACCAAAAACAATACCTGGCGTGCGGCCAGAATGACGCAGGCGGCGGCTCGCACCCGTACCTTGCTTAGAGCGCTCAAAAGCGACAAATTCCATTTTCAAACTCCAATAGAGACATTGCGAGGCGTTTCGCGACCAAAACCGCCTCAATTAATAAACTGCTATCCGCCAAACAAATAATCGCGTTTGGCCTGTCGCAGCGCTTTTGCTACCAACCGGCAACTTGTTAGAACAAGTTGTCCTGATCGGCAAACAAACTCATGACCGACTCACCTGATGCAATGCGTGAGATGGTTTCAGCCATCAACGGTGCAACAGAGAGTTGGCGAATTTTTCCGCAAGCTTGTGCGGCTTGGCTCAAAGGAATGGTGTTGGTCACCACGACTTCGTCCAAGGCTGCGCCTTTGCTGATGCGCTCAATGGCAGGGCCAGAGAAAATGGGGTGGGTACAGTAGGCGTACACGTTTTTAGCGCCGCGCTCTTTGAGCACTTCGGCTGCTTTGACCAAGGTGCCTGCGGTGTCGATCATGTCGTCCATGATCACGCAGTTGCGCCCATCAATATCACCAATGACGTGCATGACTTCAGACACGTTGGCCTTGGGGCGACGCTTGTCAATGATGGCCATGTCGCAGTTGAGCTGTTTGGCCAGCGCGCGTGCGCGCACCACGCCGCCAACGTCTGGTGAGACCACCAACAAGTCAGAGTAGTTTTTGCTGCGCAAGTCACCCAACAGGGCTGGTGAGGCGTAAATATTATCGACTGGAATGTCGAAGAAGCCTTGAATTTGGTCTGCGTGCAAGTCCA
>JANREF010000048.1 GCA_030726195.1 Burkholderiaceae bacterium
CGCTGCACGGGCACAGGCTGCAGTGTAGGCCTTGGACTTGGCGGCTTCGCGCACCCCCCAGTTACGCTGCTACCTGGTGGGGCACCATGGCCCGCACCACACCAACACACCGCACAAACGGCCCAAGTGCTATTGCTTTATGCCGCTTGCTTTGTGCCGCTTGCTTTACTGCGCCTGCACAAGAAGCCGTTCAAGGCAAACGTACATACCCAGTTACAGACGCTGCGCCAAACCACTCGCCACCGAACTGGGCACCGACTCCAGCACCTCATTCGGTAACTGAGTCAGCACCTTAGACAGCAACTTAGTCAGCACTTTACGCAGCACATCCTTGAGCCTCCACTAGCACCCCGTGCGCCAACACACATCAAGGCCGCTTCATGTTGCAGCTGGTCGATGTGCTGGATGTCTTCAAGTCCAGGTACTTCACAGGTGCGAACGTGTAACCTGTTTTTTCCACGTTGTACGGGTACTGCGCATCGGCTTTTTGCCACTTGGAAATCCACATGCCTTGTTGCAGCTGGTGGTCATCAGCGCGCATGGTGGTCTCTCCGTTGAAGCCTTTGATGGTGAGGCCTTCCATGGCTGCCGCCACCTTCACAGGGTCTGTGGACTTGGCCTTGGCCATGGCGTCACCCAACAGCGTCGCACCGTTGTAGGTGGCATAGGTGTAGTAGTCGTCGTTGAAGCGCTTTTGAAACTCACTGGTCAAGTCACCCAACTCACCCGTGTGATTGGAGTGTCCGTACGACACCACATACACTTGGCCAGAGCCACCCGCCAACGCGGTTGGTGTGCCGCTGACTGGTGCGTAGTAGGTGTACAGCGGAATATCGAGGCCCGCATCGTTCAGGGCCTTGACCAGCAAGGTGAGGTCGGTACCCCAATTGCCCGTCACCAAAGCATTGGCGCCAGACTGCTTGATTTTGGCCACGTAGGGCGAGAAGTCCTTAACCTGGGCAATGGGGTGCAGCTCGTCGCCTACGATTTGAATATCGGGACGCTTTTGAGCAATACCCTTTTTGAAAAACTCGGACACTTGCTTGCCGTGCGAGTAGTTTTGACCAATCACGTACACCTTGGTGATGTCTTTGCGATCAGCCATGAATGAGGTCAGTGCCTGCATCTTCATGCTGGTGTCGGCATCCAAACGGAAGTGCCAGTAGGAGCAAGCCTCGTTGGTGAGTGATGGGTCCACCGCGGCGTAGTTCAAGTACAGCACCTCGCTGCCGGGGTTGCGTGAGTTGTGTTTGGCCACCGCTTGCGAAATAGCGGCGGCAGCACCGGAGCCATTGCCCTGCACCACATAGCGAATACCTTGGTCTATGGCGGACTTCAGCGCGGTGAGAGACTCCTGTGGAGAGCCCTTATTGTCAAAGCCCACCACTTCAAACTGTACGCCAGCTGCGTTGTTGGCACCGCTTTTCTTCTCGGCGATGAATTGCCAGCTTTGGAGCTGGTTTTGCCCCACGTTGGCGAAGGGGCCAGACAGGGGGTCAATGAAGGCGATTTTGACGGTTTCCCCGGACTGGGCCAATGCCGCCGTCATACCTGCAAGCGCCAATGTGGCGGTGAGTGTTTTGATACCGAAACGCATGAGTTGTCTCCTCAAGATTGTTGGCTAAAGCCTCGGCTGGTGCACCAAGGCACAGCGACGTGACGAATACCCCACTGGACAAGTTCAAGGCTGGCGCCTTGGCGGTGGCATGAAGAACTGCCACTTCTGGACTTGCATTGCTCAACGACACGACAGCCACAGCTTGCAAGCCCCCGCACGTCGCAGCTATCGCCTGTGCGACTTTTCCATGGTAAACACCAATAAAAAAGGCCTGTTGCACACCCTCTCAGGTGGCGCAACAGGCCTGCACACAAGTGCGCGTGTTGAGTTTATTGCGGCAGCTTGTAGTCTTTGAGTTGCTCGCGCAATGCCATTTTTTGCATCTTGCCGGTCGCACCCAGCGGAATGGCGTCTACGAACACCACGTCGT
>JANREF010000049.1 GCA_030726195.1 Burkholderiaceae bacterium
ACGCAGACCGGCGCGGGCAAGACCTGTGGCTCTAACTGTGCATCCGCACCAGTGGCCCAATTGCTGCGTCTAGATACTCGCCAGCCGGCAGCCAGCAGCAGCTGCTCGACTTGCGCCACGCGCTGCGGATGTCGCGGAACGATCAGCCACTGCGCCTGCGCGCGCTCAGTGGCGGGCAACTGCGCCAAGGCTTGCAACCACATGACCTCTTCGGTGTCGCGGCTGCTGGCAAACATCACCACAGGCTTGGCCCAACGTTGGCCTAACTGCGTGCCCTGCGCCACCAGCGCAGCGTTGGGCGACACATCAAATTTCAAGTTACCCGCCACACCCAAAATCCGCGCGCCCAAGGCCTGTAAGCGTTGCGCGTCGGCTTCAGTTTGGGCCACCGCACCCGCGAGCGCCCCAAACGCCAAGCTGGACAACGCGTTCAAGCGCTGCGCCTTGGCCAGCGAGCGCTGCGACATGCGCGCGTTCACCAAGTACAAGGGCACACGCATGGCCGCACACGACAAGGCCAACTGCGGCCACACTTCGGTTTCCATCAGCAAGCCCAACCGTGGCTTGTAGTGCTGCAAAAAACCGTGCACAGCACTTGCACTGTCCCAAGGTAGCCAGGTTTGCTCGTCGCCGGCTTGCAACAAGGCTTTGCCCGCTTCCAAGCCCGTTGCCGTGCCATGGGTTAGCAGCAGGCGAGCGCCCGGATAAGCCGTGCGCAAGGCCGTCACCAATGGCGCGCAAGCGCGTGTCTCACCCAAGGACACCGCGTGTACCCACAGCCAGTCGCGCTGCGTATGAGGCTTATGGCCGTAACGGCCAAACCTGGCATCCACACGCCATGCGTAGCCTGGCTCTTGCCGAGCGCGCTTGGCCAACTTCCACGGCAAAGCCAACTGCAACACACGCGTGAGCAACTGGTAGGCCCACAAACTGGCATGTTGACGCAGACTCATACGTTGGGAACCACGGTCGTGCATGCGCTCAATGGGCTTGGTCAAACAGCTGCTGGTACACACGGCCAATGCCCTCGGCCTCGTTGGCCAAGGAGAAGGTGCTGACCACGCGCTCGCGCGCGGCCAAGCCCAACTCACGTGCATGCGACAGCCCCTGGCTCAACACCAGTTGTACGGCACTAGACACCGCCTGGGCATCCTCCAGCGGAACCATGTAACCATTCACGCCGTCTTGCACCAACATGCTGAACGCCCCGGTATCCGAGCACACCAATGCACAACCACAGGCACCAGCCTCAAACGGCGTAAGACCAAATGGCTCGTAGCGCGGGCAAGCCACACATACCGTGCACCGCTGGTACCACCGGTGGACCTCGCCGGCGGGCACTTCGCCCAAAAACACAATGCGCTCGGACAAACCGGCTGCGTCGATGCGCTGCTGCAAATCACGTTGGTAGGCTTGATGCTGCGGCTGCGCCAAGCCTGCAATCACGGCTGTAGCACCGGGCAAATGCGGCAAGGCCTCGATCATGGCGTCTACAAAAATATCACTGCCCTTATCCGGGCGAACTCGCCCAAACACGCCAATGCCGTAGTCCCCACCCAAACCGCTGCTGGCCCAGGCTTGGCTCTTGCTGGCTGGCACAGAAAAGCGCGACAAATCGATACCGTGTGGCACTACCGCTGTCGTGTTAGGCACAAACGAAGCGGCCAACGGTGTGGTGCTGATGACCGCATCCATTTTTGAAATAAGCCACCTTGGGAAGCGCCCGTGCAAGTGCTGCGCCGCGGAGGTGAACACCAACTTGATGGGCAGACGCAGTACATCACGCGCCCAGAGACCCGCCATCATTTCGTGGTCGCGGCGCACATGCCAAATGCGGTGACTGCGCCCGGTCGGTGGACGCTTGGACAAGCGCATCGCCGCCTTGAGCGTCATACCCACCACACCGTTGGACAGAGGCGTGCCGCAATAGGCCAAACGCCACTGCTTGAGCTGCAGCGGCACCAATGCATTCACCG
>JANREF010000050.1:0-5443 GCA_030726195.1 Burkholderiaceae bacterium
CGGCCAGTTCTGTGGTGACCACGCGCACCAAATCGGCCGCATCGCGCGCTTGCAGCAACGCCACCGTCCAGTCTTGAAGCTTGTCTGCAATGTCCACGTTGTGCTTGCCGTAGCGAATCATCTCGGCGGCTGTGAGCTCTAAGTCGCGCACTTTGCCGCGCAACATTTCGGCTTGGCGCTCTTGCAGACTGATCGCACGTTGGCTGTGTGGGCTGGTGAGCTGCACAGTGGCCAACACGTCGGCGTGACGCTCGAAAAACTCGGGCGTATTGGTGAGGTACTCAGCAATATCGTCTTCGGTGATGGGGGGCAATGCGTTGTCACTCATGGGCACACTCTGTTTGTAAATCGTTGTCGATTGTTGTCAATTGTTGCAAGTCTAACGCTTGCCTCTCCCCATCAGGTGGGGCGCTTACAAGTGGTCGGGTACGTCCACGCGGCCTTCAAACACAGTGGTTGCCGGACCCGTCATGTACACAGGCAAGCCCACACCGGCCCACTCAATCAGCAACACGCCGCCGTGGGTGTGCACCGCGACGCGGGCGTCCAGCAAGCCCCAGCGTATGCCTGCCACCACGGCCGCACAAGCGCCGGTGCCACAGGCCAATGTCTCGCCCGCCCCGCGCTCAAACACGCGCAGGCGAATCTGACCTCTGTCCACAATCTGCATAAAGCCTGCATTCACGCGGCGCACAAAACGCGGATGCGATTCGACCCATGGCCCCCACAGTTGCACGGGTGCCAGCTCGGTATCACCCACCACCTGCACGGCGTGCGGGTTGCCCATGGACACCACACCCACTTGCATTTCTGCCGGCCACACCACGCCTGCGGTGGGGTGTGCGGTGGTGTGCTCGCTGGCGTCCAAGCGCCAGGCTTGCCAATGACCTACCGGCTCCGGACTGAGGTCACTGGCGTCAAACCCCACACTGGCCAAGTCAAACACGGGTGGTCCCATGTCCACACGCACCATGTGCTGCGCGTCCTCGCTCAATTCAATGCGCCCTTTGGCCACTTGCACGCGTATGGTGGTTTTGGGGGTGAGGCCGTGGCTGCGCACGTAGCGCACAAAGCAGCGCGCACCATTGCCGCAGTGCTCCACCTCGGCACCGTCGGCGTTGTGAATGACATAGTCAAAATCCACCTCACTCGAGCTGGGTGCACGCACCGACAAGATTTGGTCGGCGCCCACACCAAAGTGGCGGTCGGCCAGCCAGCGGTATTGGGCGGTACTCAGGTTGAGCAGGCCCTGGGTCTCGTCGAGCACGACAAAGTCGTTGCCCGCGCCTTGCATTTTGGTGAAGGAAATGTGCATGAACACCATTATCCGCTGTCGCGCAGGGTGTCGCCAACGACGTTTAGCCGTTGCACAATTCGCGCATGCCACGCCCAACCATGCAACTCCACCCCGCACGCGACATCCCACAGGCCAAGCTCGCCGCCACCGTCATGTTGGTGCGCGACGGCGACATGGGCCTTGAGGTGCTGATGACGCGCCGATCCATGTCCGCCAGTTTCGCCCCCGGCGCTTATGTATTTCCAGGCGGGCACATGGACGATGTGGACGCCTTGGCGCACCACAACGCCGCGTTCCGTGCTGGGCAAGATCAGGCCCGACGCACCGCAGCATTGGCCGCCGTTCGCGAGAGCTTTGAAGAGCTGGGTGTGCTGCTCGCAACAAATGCCGCTGGCGAATGGGCCAGCAGCGCCGATGTGGCGCAGCTAGACCGCAGCCAAGACTTTTACGCCCAAACCAAAACCGCTGGCTGGACGCTGCGCGCCGACACGGTGTTTACGTTCGCGCGCTGGATCACGGATCGCGATTTACCCAAGCGCTTTGACGTGCCATTTTTAGTCGCCCGCATGCCGCCAGGCCAAGAGCCCGTGGCCGATGAATCTGAGCAGTTTGAACCAGTGTGGGTGCGCCCCAGCGACGCCTTGCAGCGCTTCAAGGCCGGGCAATTTTTCATCATTTTCCCCACCATACGCACGCTGGACAAACTGCAGGCCTTCGACAGCGTGGACGCCTTGCTCAGCGCCTGCCAAAGCGAGCACCCCTTGTTTGTCAGTTGCCCGCGCGCGGGCTTTCTCAACGGCAAAGAGACTCGCCACATGGAGCATGAGCCGCCGTTTGGCGAGTTGGCGCTGGTGTGCCCACATGGCCAAATCGTGCACGAGCTGGGCTGGCAAAGCCACAGCCCCGTGCAGCTGCTCGCCAACGTGCAGCGCCTGACCGCGCCCAATGCAGGCACCATGACCGGCCCAGGCACGAACAGCTACGTAGTAGGAACGCCAGACACGGGCTATGTCGTCATAGACCCCGGCCCGCACGAGCCGGATCACTTGCAGCGCTTGTACGACGCATGCGCTGGCGACATTCGTCTCATTGTGTGCACACACTCACACCCCGACCACTCACCCGGTGCTGCACCGCTGCAGCAACTGTGCGCCAACGCCCCGGTTATCGCAGGCTTGCCCAGTGGCCCGCACGCGCGCAGCGACAGCCAGTTTGCGCCGCAGCGCGTGCTGCAAGACGGCGAGGTCATCACGCTGGCCGGCGCATCACACACGCACAGCCTGCACGTCGTCACCACACCGGGGCACACAGCCAACCACTTGTGCTTGTGGCTGGCAGAGGATGACGTCCTGTTCTCTGGTGACCATATTTTGAATGGCAGCACCACCATCATCAGCCCGCCCGACGGCCACATGGGCGACTACCTGCACGCGCTGGACAAGCTGCATGTGCAGTGCGCCAGCGACGATGCTTTCATATTGCCTGCGCACGGCTACGCCATGGACCGGGCACAAAGCCGCATTGCGCAGCTCAAGACACACCGGCTCACGCGTGAGGCCAAAGTGGCACAAGCCATGGCCCTGCTGCCCGACGGCACCGAGGACGACTGGGTGGCGCTGGCCTACAGCGACACGCCCCAAGCCTTGTGGCCGCTGGCCAAACACTCCATGCGCGCTCATGTCGAGCACCTGCGCGAGAGCGAGACATAGGCTGCCAACCAGGGTCGGCTGCCAGCCTATGGGACTGAATGGGGGTAGGCCCGCTGAGGGCATGGCGACTGCGCGCGGCGGCGCTTGCCTAAGCCGGCTGCGCGCAAGGTGCGCAGGACGCCGAAAGAACCTTGCTGGGCCTGTCACCGGCCATCAGCATAAAAGTGTGAAGCCAACCGATACGCCGGATTTTGTGAAGTGGTTTTGAGGCCACCTTGGTCGTCATTCATCTGGGCCGCTGGTCGCCCAAGCGGCTCGGTGCTACCTACCCGCCAACAGCCTACGGAACGCAGGTTGCAAAACCGAAGTTTCACGTGTTGGCCTATTTGGTATTGCTGCGCGTAGAGATTGCCCGTTTCACCCGCACTCAAGCGGCTCGTCTCTGTTGCTCTAATCGTCACCTTAGACCCTTGCGGGCGGTCGGTGCGGAGGTGTTACCTCCTACGCTCCTCTATGCAGTCCGGACGTTCCTCCAGTGCGACCTTTCGGTCAAATGCACCAGCGACGGCCTAGTTGGCTCCACGCGGTGGATAATAACCCCCTTTAATGCTGCCTTTGTTCGCAGCGCCTGCATTTGCTTGATAACCACAAGCCCCACAGGAGACACCACCATGATTCGCCTCACCGAGCTCAAGCTTGGACTAGAAGACGTCCCCGTCGACCACCGCCGCGCAGCCGATGCGCCCAGCGAAACGGATGCCGACCGCGCCCCCGTCGCACACCCCATAGACAAACTCACAGCATTGGCCAGCCAAGCCTTGGGCATTGACCCCAGCGCCATTGCGCAAGTACAGGTGTTCAAGCGCAGCTTTGACGCGCGCAAAGCCCACATACTGGCGGTATACATCATCGATATCGCCTTGCACGACACGGCCTTAGAAGCGCGTTTGCTGCAAACGTTTGAGACACATCCACATATTTTGGCCACGCCCGACATGCAGTGGCGCGCGCCCGTGCTGTCTGCGGCCCGCTTGGCACAGCCGCGTCCCATCGTGGTGGGCCTTGGTCCTTGCGGCTTGTTTGCCGCATTGGCGCTGGCCCAAATGGGCCTCAAGCCCATCGTGTTGGAGCGCGGGCACAACGTGCGTCAACGCACCAAAGACACCTGGCAACTGTGGCGCAAAAGCGAGCTCAACCCACTGAGCAACGTGCAGTTTGGCGAAGGCGGCGCAGGCCTGTTTTCTGACGGCAAGCTGTACAGCCAAATCAAAGACCCACGTTTTTTAGGCCGCAAGGTCATGGACGAGTTTGTGGCTGCTGGTGCGCCCGCAGACATCTTGTTTGAAGCGCACCCGCACATTGGCACGTTCAAACTGGTCAAAGTGGTGGAGCACATGCGCCACACCATCACGGCGCTGGGCGGCGATATTCGCTTTGGCCAACACGTCCAAGGCCTGCTCTTAGACGAGCAAGGCCACCTGCGCGGGGTGCGCGTCACAGACCTGAATGCACAAGACGATGCGCACAACAGCTACGAGCTGCTCAGCCAGCACGTGGTGATGGCACTGGGTCACAGTGCGCGCGACACCTTTGCAACCCTGTACGAGCAAGGTGTAGCCATGCACGCCAAACCCTTGTCTGTGGGCGTGCGCATTGAGCACCCGCAAAGCGTCATAGACCAAGCCCGCTGGGGCCGCCACGCTGGCAACCCCTTGCTTGGCGCAGCGGACTACAAGCTGGTGCACCACGCCAGCAATGGACGCGCGGTGTACAGCTTTTGCATGTGCCCCGGTGGCACGGTGGTTGCAGCCACCTCAGAGCCTGGCCACGTGGTCACCAACGGCATGAGCCAATACTCGCGCAATGAGCGCAATGCCAACGCAGGCCTGGTGGTCGACATCACCCCGGGCGACGCACCTATGAGCCGCAGCGCTTGGGTGGCCGCATTTGGAGACAGCTTGGGTGCGCGCTTGTTTGACGACGCACAAGCCATGTTGAGCGCCACACCTGCGCAAGCGCACCCACTCACGGCCATCGTGTTGCAGCGTGAGCTGGAGCGCAAAGCCTTTGAAGCGGGCGGGCGCAACTACTGCGCACCTGCGCAGCGCGTGGGTGACTTTTTAGCCAATCAAGCCAGCACCGCTTTGGGCAGCGTCGAGCCCAGCTACAAGCCTGGTGTGCACTTGGTGAACTTGGCTGACGTGTTGCCTGCGTTTGCCGTTACGGCCATGCGTGAAGCCTTGCCCGCGTTTGGTAAAAAAATCAAAGGTTTTGACATGGCCGACGCGGTGCTCACCGGTATCGAGACCCGCACCTCCTCGCCACTGCGCATAGACCGCGACGCGCAACTGCAAAGCCCTACCGTGCGCGGCTTGTTTCCCGGTGGCGAAGGCGCAGGCTACGCTGGCGGCATTTTGTCAGCAGCGGTAGACGGCATCAAACTCGCCGAAGCCGTGGCTGGCGCTGTCGCAGCGCACTGATGCCCATGAACTGCGGC
>JANREF010000050.1:5543-10139 GCA_030726195.1 Burkholderiaceae bacterium
AGCGCCACGTTGTCACCCAAAGGTGGTCGAACGCAGGCGGTGGTGGTCACATCTATTTGCAAGGCATATTGGCAACGCGTATTTGCAAAGCTTGTTTTCAAAGTCCATTTTCGAAGCCTATTGGCCTGGCGCATTGTTCAGCCACATTGGTCAGGCCTGCGTTTGTGAACCCGCCATTTTTTGCCCCCGTTGTTAACGCCCGGTTGTGATGCACTGGCCCACCTGTCTCGCGCGTGGTGGGCGCGTAATTTTTAAGGTTTTGTATGTCTTTTGAACATTTAACGCTAGAGCCCCAGTGGCTGGATGCACTGGCCGCGTTGGGCTTTGAACAGGCCACGCCTGTGCAGCGCCGTGTGATTCCAGCGCATATTGCGGGCAGCGACGGCATTGGTTTGGCGCCCACAGGCTCGGGCAAAACACTGGCCTACGGCTTGAGCTTGTTGCAGCCGCTGCACCACGTGCCGCTGCAGGGCCGCAGCGTCTACGCCTTGGTGTTGGTGCCCACGCGCGAGTTGGCCCAGCAGGTCAGCCATGTCTTGGTCGACTTGATTAAAGGCGTGCGCGCACAGGCCGACACACCACTGCGGGTGGTCACTGCTGTGGGCGGCGCATCCATCAACACGCAGCTCATGGGCTTGCGCGGCGGCGCATCGGTATTGGTTGCCACGCCCGGGCGCTTGTTGGAATTGATAGACAAAGACGGCCTTGACTTGACTGACCTGCGCTACGCCGTTTTAGATGAGGCGGACCGCTTGCTCGACAGCGGCTTTGAAGATGAGTTGAAAGCGATTCAACAAGCCCTGCGCGCCACCTGCCGCACATGGCCGCACACTTGGCTGTTTTCTGCCACCTGGAACACGGGCATTGATGCTTTGGCCAGCGGCTGGTTGCGCGAGCCGCTGCGCATAGAAGAGACTGCAGGCTTGGTGCCCACGCCGCCCATCACCCAGCGCGCCATTGCGGTGGACGAGCGCCGACGCGCTTCCTTGCTGCTGCAACTCATCAAAACCCAAGAGTGGAAACAGGCCTTGGTCTTTGTGGCCACACAGTACGCCGCCGAGCACGTGGCCGACAAGCTGTACAACAACTTCAAGGGCACCAAAATTTATGCCACTGCATTTCATGGTGGCCTCACTCTGAGCCAGCGCACGCAGCGTTTGCAAGAATTCAAAGACGGCAAGTGGGATGTGCTCATCACCACCGACTTGGCCGCGCGCGGCATAGACATTGCAGGCCTGCCCGTGGTGCTCAACTACGACCTCCCCCGCAGCGCGACCGACTACACGCACCGCATTGGCCGCACCGGACGCGCGGGCGTGGCGGGCTTGGCCATCAGCTTTGTGCCGCCGGCAGCACGCAAACACTTTGATTTGATCCAGCAGCGCAATGCGTTGGCGCTGGGCGTAGAGGTGTTACCGGGCTTTGAAACCACAGACCTAGCGGATGCGCCTGTGGCCGAGGCCAACAACGACACCGGAGGCCTAGACCCCGCAGGCGGCGTCAAAGGCAAGCGCATGAGCAAGAAGGACAAGCTGCGCGCAGCCAACAACGCAGCCAGCGTCAACCACACTGCCAGCCCCGATACAACAGACGACGCAAGCCACTGACCTACAACATCGCAGCGCCAGCGCTGTGCGTGGCCAGCACCGCAGGCGCGTTAGCCCTGGCGCAGACGCTCGATGCGCTCTTCCAGCGGTGGGTGGGTGGCAAACAAGCTGCCCAAGCCACCGGCAATGCCCATGGCCGCCATGGTTTTAGGCAAGGCACCGGGCTGCATGCCGCCCAGGCGCTGCAAGGCATTGATCATGGGCTGCTTGCGCCCCATCAAACTGGCTGCGCCTGCATCGGCTCGAAACTCACGCTGGCGACTGAACCAAGCCACGATGATGGCCGCCACAAAGCCCAGCACAATGTCCATGACGATGGTGGTTACAAAGTAGCCAATGCCAGGGCCTGAGTGTTCGGAATCGTTGCGGCGCAAGGCTGAGTCCACAAAGTAACCCACCACACGGCTGATGAACACCACAAACGTGTTCATCACACCCTGGATCAAGGTCATGGTGACCATGTCGCCGTTGGCAATATGTGCCACCTCATGGCCCAGCACGGCCTCCACCTCTTCGCGCGTCATGCCGCGCAACAAGCCGGTTGACACCGCCACCAAGGCCGAGTTTTTGAACGCCCCCGTGGCAAACGCGTTGGGCTCGCCCTCGTACACCGCCACCTCAGGCATGTTGATGCCTGCGCGCTGGGCAAAGCCCGCTACGGTTTGCAGCAACCACGCCTCATCGGCGTTGCTCGGCTGGGTAATGACCTGCGCACCCGTGCTCCATTTGGCAATGGGCTTGCTCATGAGCAAGGAAATAATGGCGCCGCCAAAACCCATCAGCAACGAAAAGCCCAACAACATGGACAAGTCCAAACCGTTGGCCGTTAAAAACCGGTTCACACCAAGCAAGCTGGCCGTAATGCCCAACACCAACATGACGGCCAAGTTGGTCATAACAAACAACACAATGCGCTTCATTCCAATACTCCCGTGGCAGTCCCGTTGAAAACCATTTTCAGGGGTGCGCCAGCACGCGAATCATATGTGGGCGCGTGCCGGTTTTTCAATGTTTATCGATTGGTGCTACGCGTTGTGGGGGATTTTGATGGGCGCGCAACACGCGAAACACCTGCGGGTCGTCATAAAACGCCGCGTAGGCATTGTCAGCGCACCAGCCCGGCGTGCCCATAACGGGCAGGGGCGTGAACGGTTTAGACGGCGCACAGGCCTCAAGGCCATCGCCTTGGCCAAAGTCGTCTTGCAATAAGGCCTGTGCCAGCACAGCATCCAACTGCGCCAAGTCGAGCGGCCCGCCCACGGGTGACACGCTGGGCTGGGCTTGCACCACCGCCTGCGCAGCCCAGTCTTGGACAGGCGGCGTGGGCAGCCACAAATGCGCGGTGAGACTTTTGCGGGGGTACAAGAGCAACTGCTCCAGCAAGGCGTGGCCAATGATGAACAACTGCGCTTGCGCCCACAGCGGACGTAACTCCACCAGCGCGGTATGCCACTGCCGGTGACGCAGGGCATCCCAAATGGCGGGGTGGGCCAACAAAATGCCACCGTTTTCATCCAGCAAAGTCAACGCGTCACGCGTGGTGCCGCGGGTGTGCCCCACACCGCCTGCGGCCTCTATGGCCTGCCATTGGCGCTGGTTGAGCGCAGCCTTGGTGCACGGCCAGTTCAGCCACATCAAACCATTGAAAAAATCATGCGCACCGCAGCGCGTGGGTACGCGGCGGGTTTGGTAAATGTAGGCCTCATAGGCTTGGCCCGCGGGCAAGTCGGCGTGGTCTACAAAGGTAGGAGGCTCAGGGTCGCCGGGCGCACAGGGCGGGAGCAGCTGGCTTAAGGCCTGCCATACGGGCACACCACGCAACACCGCCTGCGCACAGGGCTGGCCTTGCGCAGCGTACGGGGCCAACCACGGCTGGTGCCAGTCGATGTGCTGCAGTGGCGCAGGCCAAGCCAACGCAGCCTCAGACATGCACGCCATCACCCACTGCGCGTTAGGCCTGGGTTTGAAGGCGCCAGTGCAAGGGCTCACCACCAGCCAGCGGCTTGATGGTGGCATCGCCAAACGGCAACGCCACGGGCGGCAACCATGTATCGCGCTTGAGCGTGACTGTGGTGGTGTTACGCGGCAAGCGGTAAAAGTCTGGCCCGTGCTCGCTGGCAAAACCTTGCAGCTTGTCCAGCGCGCCGGCTTGCTCAAACGCCGTCGCGTACAGCTCTATGGCCGCATGCGCGGTGTAGCAACCTGCACAGCCACTGGCGTGCTCTTTCAAGTGCGCAGGGTGGGGCGCACTGTCGGTGCCCAAAAAGAACTTGGCCGAGCCGCTGGTGGCCGCCTGCACCAGCGCCAAGCGGTGGGTTTCGCGCTTGAGTACCGGCAAACAGTAGTAGTGCGGGCGTATGCCCCCGGTAAAAATGGCGTTGCGGTTGTACAGCAAATGGTGTGCGGTGATGGTGGCCGCCACGTGCGCATCACAGGCTTGCACATACTGGGCCGCATCGGCCGTGGTGATGTGCTCAAACACAATGTTCAGTTCGGGAAAATCTTGGCGCAAGGGTATGAGTTGCTGCTCGATGAACACGGCCTCGCGGTCGAACAAGTCAATGTCAGCACTTGTGACCTCGCCGTGCACCAGCAGCAACATACCGCAGCGCTGCATGGCCTCGAGCACGGGATAAATCTTGCGCAGGCTGGTCACACCCATGTCGCTGTTGGTGGTGGCACCAGCGGGGTACAGCTTGGCAGCCAACACGCCACCGGCCTTGGCCTGCACAATCGCCTCGGGTGAAATGTTGTCGGTGAGGTACAAGGTCATCAACGGCTCAAACGACATGCCCTGCGGCACGGCAGCCACAATACGCGCCTTGTAGGCATTGGCCAGCGCCAGCGACGTGACTGGCGGCTTGAGGTTGGGCATGACGATGGCGCGCCCAAACTGCGCAGCCGTGTGCGGCACCACATCGGACAAGACCGCACCGTCGCGCAGGTGCAAGTGCCAGTCGTCTGGACGGGTGATGGTGATGTGATCGGG
>JANREF010000051.1 GCA_030726195.1 Burkholderiaceae bacterium
GCGCTGAGCGAGCAGTCGCAAGCCCCAAGCGGTGGAGCACCGCTGCAGGGGGGGGCGATTGGGGGGTGATGGGGGCCGATTAGAACAGCCGCCTGAACAAGCGCCGTTCGCAGTCTGGGTCGGCACAGCCTTCGCAACCTAGGGCGTGGTAACTCAGTGTGTTGCTGGCAGGCTTTGGGGCGGTGTTGCGCGCAGCAGTAATGGCCTTCCAAGCGGCCATGACACGTGCAGTGCCACTGCCATAAATGGTTTGGAAGGTGCAGCCGTGTTGTGTCAGCGCGTGGCGCAGGTGTTGGTCGACTTGGTGTTGCACAGCCACGCTGTCGCGCTGCAAGCCATCGGCCTGCCATGGCAAATCCAGGCCCATGAGCAGGTAGACATCAGGCTGGGGTTGGGCTGCAAAGGCACACGCCCACAAGCTATGGTCATCAAAGTAGTGGGCGCTGTAGGCCGCCGTCATGATGGCGGTGGTGTCCAGCAGCAGCAGGCGTGGCGCGCGCGCCTGTGCTGTTGAGTTGGTGCCAGTTGCGGCACCGGATGTTGGGGTGTATTCAAATCCAATGGGGTCTAGCGTTGCCAAACGCTCCCAGGCTTGCTGACCGGCTTGTGTTTGCGCCAGTGCAATCGCCTCTTGCTCGTGCGCCAGTGGTGTGCGTTGGTGTTGCGCGACCCAGTCGCGTAGGTATTCGCTGGTCTGCGCTGTAGTCCAGCCGTTGGCGTTGGCGTGTGCAGCAACACCCTGAACCAAGCTGCTTTTGCCGGTGCTCTCGGCGCCAAGTACGGCAACGGTGAATACCGCCTGGGCTGTGCCGTTGTGGGATATGGTGGGCTTAGGGCTTGCTTGCATCGCCTGCAGCGGGCTTTGCAGTAGCTGCAGCAGCGCCGGAGCTTGCAGCCGGCGCGGCGGCTTGTGCGCTGCCACTGCCACTGCCCTTAGGCTTGGCATACTGCACAAATATTTCGTTGGCCTTGACCATGCCCAGTTCTTGGCGGGCGTAGGCCTCGACCACTTCTAGGCCCTCTTGCAAGTCGCGTATTTCGTTGGCGAGTTGCTCGTTGGTGAGGCGCATGGCGGCGTTGTCGGCTTCGAGTTGCTCAAGGCGATTTTTCAGCGCATCCACCGATGGCACACTGCCGCGCCCAAACCACAGCTGCGCTTGCAAGGCCAGCAGCAGCGCCAACAGGGCTGCAGGAACAAGATAAGGGCGCACAACCATGGTGTTTTTTCGCAGGGTATTGCCGTGTGGTTGATGAAAGCTACGGGTCAGTACGAGCTGCAGCACCTGCAGCCTCTGTGGCTACCCGTGCTCGTAGGCTGGGACTCACCCCGCTGTAGACCGCTATAACGCCGTGCCGTTATGTCACGTTGCGTTACGTAACGCGGTGTGCCGCTACGTAACGCACTATTTCACGGTAGTTGGTTATACCCTTGATTAGCGCAGGTTGTAAAACGCCGCACGTCCTGGGTATTCGGCCACATCACCCAAGTCCTCTTCTATGCGCAGCAGTTGGTTGTACTTGGCCATGCGGTCGCTGCGGCTGAGTGAGCCGGTTTTGATTTGGCCAGCGTTGGTGCCAACCGCTATATCGGCAATGGTGGAGTCTTCGGTCTCACCTGAGCGGTGGCTGATCACAGCCGTGTAGCCCGCGCGCTTGGCCATTTCGATGGCTGCAAAGGTCTCGGTCAGCGTGCCAATTTGGTTGATTTTGATGAGGATGGAATTGGCAATGCCTTTGTCTATACCTTCTTTCAAGATCTTGGTGTTGGTGACAAACAAGTCGTCACCGACCAACTGCACCTTGGCGTTCAAACGCTCGCTCAGCAGCTTCCAGCCGTCCCAGTCGCCTTCGGCCATGCCGTCTTCGATACTGATGATGGGGAATTTCTCTACCCAGGTCGCGAGCATGTCGGTCCACTCTTGAGCGCTGAGCTTGAGGCCTTCGCCTTCCA
>JANREF010000052.1:0-8582 GCA_030726195.1 Burkholderiaceae bacterium
GCGTAGGTGAAGATTTCACCATCGTCCATGGAGATCAGCACGCCGTTCTTACGGCCACCAATTTCACCCCTGTGGGCTTCGTAGCCGTCAAAGATGTTGGAGATGAGGCCTGAGCCGCGTGTCAAGTTCAAGAACTCGTTGGTAAAACCAATCAAGCCGCGCGCAGGGATGCGGTATTCCAAACGCACACGGCCAGTGCCGTCCGGCTCCATGTTGACCAGCTCGCCCTTGCGCTCGCCCAGGGCTTGCATGACGCCGCCTTGGTGGTTTTCTTCGATGTCGGCCGTCACCAACTCGATAGGCTCGCAACGCTCGCCGTCGATGTCGCGGAACACCACGCGTGGCTTGGATACAGCCAGCTCGTAGCCTTCGCGGCGCATGTTTTCCAACAAAATGGTCAGGTGCAATTCACCACGGCCACGCACTTCGAAGATACCTTCTTCGTCTGTTTCAGACACGCGCAAAGCCACGTTGTGTTGCAGCTCTTTTTGCAGGCGGTCCCACAGCTGACGGCTGGTCACAAACTTGCCTTCACGACCGGCCAATGGGCTGGTGTTCACGCAGAAGTTCATGGTCAGTGTTGGCTCGTCCACTGACAACATGGGCAGCGGTGCGGGGTTGGTTGGGTCGGTGATGGTGACGCCGATACCGATGTCGGGCAAACCGTTGATCAACACGATGTCGCCGGGGCCGGCCTCGGTCACTTGCACGCGCTCCAAACCTTGGAACTTGAGCACTTGGTTGATGCGACCCTTCACGGCCTTGCCGTCTGGGCCTTCCATGACCACCACGTCCATTTGTGGCTTGACGGTACCTGCGATCACGCGGCCAACGCCAATGCGACCCACGAATGTAGAGAAGTCCAATGCAGACACTTGCAACTGCAAGGGCGCAGCGGCGTCGCCAGCCTGCGGCGGCACGTGCTTCAACACGGTGTTGAACAGGGCCGACATGTCGGGGCCCCACTGCTCGCCAGGTGCGCCCTCTTCCAACGACGTCCAGCCGTTGATGCCTGATGCGTACACGACTGGGAAGTCCAACTGCTCGTCGGTTGCGCCGAGTTTGTCAAACAAGTCGAAAGCGGCGTTGACCACGAAGTCAGGGCGCGCACCGGGCTTGTCGACTTTGTTCACCACCAAAATGGGGCGCAGGCCCAGGGCCAAAGCCTTTTTGGTCACAAAACGGGTTTGTGGCATGGGGCCTTCTTGTGCATCGATCAACAGCACAACGCCGTCGACCATGGACAACGCGCGCTCAACCTCACCACCAAAGTCCGCGTGGCCTGGGGTGTCCACGATGTTGATGTGTGTACCTTCCCAGCTCACAGCACAGTTTTTGGCCAAAATGGTGATGCCGCGCTCGCGCTCGATGGCGTTGTTGTCCATCACGGTGTCCACCACTTTTTCGTGGTCAGCAAATGTGCCGGACTGGCGCAGCAATTGGTCAACCATGGTTGTTTTGCCGTGGTCAACGTGGGCAATGATGGCGATGTTACGAATAGGCGTTGTCATGAAAAATCCTCAAACCCTTAAAAACTCAAAAAACCTAAAAAACCTAGAAAACCGAGGCCCAACAACAAATGTGGCCCCGCTATTTCAAGCATTCAACAAACGGGTGTAGCGCCCAATCAATGCAGCGCTGCGTCCTTTGCAGCGCTGTCGGCCTGCGCCAAACACTGCTGCACCTCAAGCGGGCTTAACAAACGCGTGGGAATCAGCTCTGACCCCGCCGTGTGTGCCGAACCCAAAAATGCATGAGGCTGTTCGCCCCAAACAGATAACAATTCAACCGGCGCCGCGTAGGCTTCGCCGCGCAAGCGCACGCCGCTTAAGAAGCGCCCTGCATCATGGCTGGCCAATGTGACGGTGGCCACATGGGGCAGCAAGCTCGCAACGGGCAGCAAGGCTTGCAAGCGCGCGTCCTCGTCCATGGCCTCTAAATCCACCAGCGACACCGGCTTGTGCATGGCACGCTGGTCATCCAGTGAAAAGCCGCCCGTTTTCGTGCGGCGCAAGCTCACCAAATGCGCGCCACAGCCAATGGCCGCGCCCACGTCCTCGCCCAAGGTGCGCACATAAGTGCCCTTGGTGCAGGTCACACGCAGGCGAATGGTCGCCGGGTCGTTGGTGAGGCTGAGCTGTAAATCCAAGATGCGCACACGCCTGGGCTCGCGCTCCAGCGTGACGCCTTCGCGAGCGTATTCATACAAGGGCTTGCCGTCGCGTTTGAGCGCGGAATACATGGGCGGGACCTGGTCGATCTCGCCCATGAAGCGCGCCGCAACAGCGTCTAGCGCGGCTTGATCCAGTGCGGGCACCGCTTGTGTGCTGATGACCTCGCCCTCGGCATCTGCCGTGGTGGTGGTCACACCCAAGCGCACGTCTGCGACGTAGGCCTTGTCGGCGTCCAAATGCATTTGGCTGAATTTGGTGGCCGCACCAAAACACAGCGGCAACACGCCGGTGGCGAGCGGATCCAGCGTGCCAGTGTGGCCCGCTTTTTCGGCACGCAACAACCACTTGGCTTTTTGCAAAGCCTGGTTGCTGGATAGTCCTATGGGTTTGTCCAGTAGCAGCACCCCGTGAACGGGGCGCCGCTTGACCGAACTCCCCCGCTGTTGGCGTGGAGAGTTCATGGCGTCAATCGTCCTTGGCGCGCGATGACACGGCCTTGGCGATCAAGGCGTTCATGTCGGATGCGTGCTCGGCCGTGCGGTCGAGGTGAAAGTGCAGCGTGGGCACCGTGTGTATGTGCAAGCGCTTGAACAAACCGTTGCGCAAAAAGCCCGCGGCTTGGTTCAGGGCTTCAGCTGTTTTGACGGGGTCACCCACCAACAAACTGAAGTACACCTTGGCATGTGCGTAGTCGGGCGTGACCTCCACACTTTGAATGGTCACCATGCCCACGCGCGGGTCTTTCAACTCGCGCGCGATCAACTCCGACAGATCACGCTGGATCTGGTCGGCCACCCGGAAACCCCGGTTGGGTGTTGATGATTTTTTAATGGCCATAGATGTACGTATCGGTATCGGTAATGGTGTTTGACAAACTGGGCTTAAGCCAGCCTGCGGGCCACTTCCTTCACCTCAAAGAACTCGAGCTGGTCGCCCTCTTTGATGTCGTTGTAGTTCTTGAGCTTGATACCACACTCGAAGCCTTCTTTGACTTCGCGCACGTCGTCTTTGACGCGCTTGAGCGTCTCGATTTCACCTGTGTAGATGACCACGTTCTCGCGCAACAAGCGGAAGTGCGCCGTACGCACCACCTGGCCAGCCGTGACCATACAACCTGCAACCGTGCCGATTTTGGAGGCCACAAAGACTGTGCGAATCTCGGCTGCACCGATAATTTCTTCGCGCTTTTCTGGGGCCAACATACCGGAGATCGCAGCTTTGACTTCGTCCACAGCGTCGTAAATGATGTTGTAGTAGCGAACGTCGATTTCGTTGTTGTCGGCGGCTTTGCGCGCACCGGCATCGGCGCGCACGTTGAAACCAATGACCACAGACTTGGAGGCAATCGCCAAGTTGATATCGCTCTCGCTGATACCACCCACGCCCGCCATCACGATTTGCACCTTGACTTCGTCGTTGGACAACTTGAGCAACGACGCGGCCAGCGCCTCTTGCGAGCCCTGCACGTCGGCTTTGATGATGAGGGGCAGCGTTTGAACTTCGCCTGCACCCAAGTGGCTGAACATGTTCTCCAGCTTGGACGCTTGTTGCTTGGCCAGCTTGGTGGAGCGGAACTTGCCTTGGCGGTAGGTTGCGATCTCGCGCGCACGGCGCTCGTCGAGCATGACGATGAAGTCGTCACCCGCGCCCGGCACTTCGGCCAAACCTTGGATTTCAACTGGGATAGACGGGCCAGCTGCTTTCACAGCCACGCCGTTTTCGTCCAGCATGGCGCGCACGCGGCCATGGCTGTGTCCGGCCAACACCACATCGCCGGCCTTCAAGGTACCGGACAGCACCAACACGGTGGCCACAGGGCCGCGGCCTTTGTCCAAGCGGGCTTCGATGACCACGCCTTTGGCCATGGCGTCCACTGGGGCGCGCAGCTCCAACACCTCGGCCTGCAACAACACTTGCTCTAGCAACTCGTCGATGCCCATGCCGGTTTTGGCAGATACGGGTACGAATGGGCAGTCACCGCCGTACTCTTCAGGGATGACGCCTTCGTTGACCAGTTCGCCTTTGACGCGCTCTGGACTGGCATCAGGCTTGTCCATTTTGTTGATGGCGACCACCAAGGGCACACCAGCAGCCTTGGCGTGCTTGATGGCTTCTTTGGTTTGCGGCATCACGCCGTCGTCGGCAGCAACCACCAAAATCACAATGTCGGTGGCCTGTGCACCACGGGCACGCATGGCGGTAAACGCCTCGTGGCCTGGGGTATCCAAGAAGGACACCATGCCGCGTTCGGTTTCCACGTGGTAAGCACCAATGTGCTGCGTGATACCGCCTGCTTCACCACCGGCAACTTTGGCGCGGCGGATGTAGTCCAACAGCGATGTCTTACCGTGGTCCACGTGGCCCATGACGGTCACCACAGGTGCACGTGGCAGCGTGACGGCGTCGTGCGCCAATGCTTCCTCTTCCGTGAACGCCTCTGGGTCGTCGAGTGCGGCTTGCACAGCGGTGTGGCCCAGTTCTTCCACCACAATCATGGCGGTGTCTTGATCCAAAGGCTGGTTGATGTTGGCCATTTGGCCCATCTTCATCAGCTCCTTGATCACCTCTGAGGCCTTGATGGCCATTTTGTGCGCCAACTCGGCCACGGTGATGGTTTCAGGCACGTGAATTTCAAGCGCCTTGAACTCGGTAGGTGCCACAAATGTGGACTCTTCGTTGCGTCCACGCTTGTCGTTGCGACCGCGTGCGCCACCCTTGGGACCACCGCGCCAGTTGCCACGACCCGCAGTGGTGTCACCACGGGTTTTGATTTCTTTCTTCTTGCCTTGCTCGTCTTTCCAAGTGGAAGACAAGTTCTCGGACTTGATTTCTTTGCGCACGCCAACCGCAGGCTTGGCCGCATCAGGCTTGACCTCTTCGGGCTTCTTGGCAACCAACACCTTTTTCTGGGGCGTGGCCATCATTTCGCGAATGGCAGCGGCTTCGGCCTCCGCCTTGCGGCGGCGAATGTCCAAAGCCTTCACGCGCTCGCCTTCAGCCTTGGTGGCTTCTGCTGCGGCTGCGGTGGCTTGTGTTTCAGCGACCTTGGCAGCCTCGACCTTATCGGCGGCGGCTTGCGCTTTAACAGCGGCCGCCTTGTCGTCTGCGCTCACAACGGGCGAGGCCTTCTTAGAGGCAAACTGGTTGGCAGCGGCGGCTTCAGCGTCTGCCGCGGCTCGTGCTGCGGCGCGCACAGCTTGCGCATCAGCAACAGCGTCTGTGCCGCCAGCAGGCTCAGCCGCACCGGCAGCCTTGGCTTGCGCAGCGGCTGCGTCTTCGGCAGCTGCTGCAGCTTTAGCGGCTGCTTGTTGCGCCTCTTCCGCTTCGCGGGCTGCGCGCTGGCTGGCCAACGCAGCTTCTTCTTGACGAATCGCCTCGGCCTCTACAGCTGCAGCGGCCTCGCGGCGTGCCAGCTCTAGCTCTTGTTCGCTAGGGCCTTGTGACTCGGGCTTGGAGGTCAGCGCATCGTCATCGCGGCGCACAAAAGTACGCTTCTTACGCACCTCAACCTGAATGGTGCGAGCACCACCACGGGCATCCGCTTGCTTGATTTCGGAAGTGGACTTCTTAACCAGTGTGATTTTTTTACGTGCAGGCGCAGTCGTGCCATGCGCACTTTGCAAGTGCGACAGCAATTGTTGCTTGTCCGTATCGGACACGGTATCTGCGGCTCCCTTTTTGGCCACACCCGCGCTAGCGAGTTGCTCCAACAAGGTATCGGTAGGCTTGTGCAGCTCTGCTGCTAATTCTGCGACGGTCGTACTGGTCATAAATCTTCTTTCCTGTGGGCCTCCGTGATCAAGATTGCTCTTCAGCGTCATCTGCTGCGAACCAATGCTCGCGTGCTTTCATGATCAGGGCTACTGCCTCGGCTTCTGACTGGCCAGTGATGTCTTGCAACTCATCGGTTGCCAAATCGGCCAAGTCGTCGCGCGTGTGCACGCCGGCATCTGCCAACTTAGAAATCAATTCAACGGTCAGTCCTTCGACGTCGCGCAAGTCTTGCGATACGTCTTCAACGTTTTCTTCATGTGCCAGCTCTTGAGTGAGCAGCACGTCTTTGGCGCGTGTGCGCAATTCATTCACGGTCTCTTCATCGAAGGACTCGATATCCAGCATTTCTTGCAACGGCACGTAGGCCACTTCTTCCAAGCTGGTAAAGCCTTCTTCGATCAGGATGTCGGCAATTTCTTCGTCGACGTCGAGCTTTTCCATGAACAAGCCACGAACGCCTTGCGCTTCTTCCGCTTGCTTCTGGGCAGACTCGTCGGCCGTCATGATGTTGATGCGCCAGCCTGTGAGCTCAGAGGCCAAACGCACGTTTTGTCCACCACGGCCAATTGCGATGGCTAGGTTTTCCTCGTCCACCACCACATCCATGGCACCGCGCTCTTCGTCCACCACGATAGAGGTCACATTGGCAGGCGCCAAAGCACCGATCACGAACTGTGCTGGGTCTTCGCTCCACAACACAATGTCGACGCGCTCGCCAGCGAGCTCGTTGGTCACACCGTTCACGCGTGAGCCGCGCACACCAACACAGGTGCCGATGGGGTCTACGCGTGGGTCGTGCGACACCACCGCGATTTTGGCGCGTGAACCAGCGTCACGTGCGCATGACTTCACTTCTAATGTGCCTTGCTCAATTTCGGGCACTTCGTGGCGAAACAACTCCACCATGAACTCGGGTGCTGAGCGTGACAACAAAATTGGAGCGCCACGCAAGGTGGTGTCCACTTCCATGATCATGGCGCGTACACGGTCGCCAGGACGGAAGTTTTCTTTGGGGATCATCTCTGTGCGGCGCAAGCGGCCTTCCACCCGTCCGCTCTCCACAATGATGTCGCCTTTGTCCAAGCGCTTCACAGCACCGACCAAGATTTTTTCGCCGCGCGCCATGAAGTCGTTCAGAATCATTTCGCGCTCAGCCTCGCGGATTTTTTGCAAAATCACTTGCTTGGCCGCCATGGCACCAATACGGCCAATGGGCATGCTCTCGATGGCTTCTTCAATGTAGTCGCCCACTTGAATCTCGGGGTCTTCTTCGCGCGCATCCGACAGAATTTCTTCTGCATCAGGCACTTGCAAGCCAGCCTCATCGGGCACCACCAACCAGCGGCGGAAGGTTTCAGCCACGCCGGTGTCTTTATCTATGGAGACGCGGATGTCCACATCATCGGGGTACAACTTTTTTGTAGCCGAGGCCAAAGCCAGCTCTACAGCTGCGTACACCACATCACGTTCAACGCTTTTCTCGCGTGAAATCGCATCTACCAACATCAACAGTTCGCGGTTCATGTCAACTCGCCTGCCTTTCAATACTCAAAACTAGCCAATTCAAAAAACATCACTGGGCTGCGCTGGGCGCGGCCTTGGGCTTGCGCCCACGAAAATCCACAATCGGGGCCAAGCGCGCTTCGCGCACATCGGCAAATTCAAACTGCATGGCCTGCAAAGGCGCGGCCTCGCGCTTTTTGCTCACGCGCACGCCAGGCTTGACTGGCGGCTCATCGCTCCACACCAGCTGCCACTGCCCTTCACTCACGGCCTCAAGCGTGCCTCGAAATTTTTTACGGTTTGGTGCAACGCCCGAGTCGGTTGCGCCAATGGGCTCTTTCAGCGTGATATCGACCACTTCGCCAGCAAATCGGGCAAAGTCTGCGTCACCGCGCAGCAAACGATCAATACCTGGTGAACCCACTTCCATGCGGTGGTAGTCCACGTTTTCAACTTCCAGCAAAAAGCGGAGTTGCTTTGTAACGGACTCGCAGTCTTCAACCGTGATGAACTGCTCGGGCTGTCCAGGAACAAACGGCATATCAATGGTGATGCGCAGCAATCCGCCCGCAGAACGCTCTATTTCCACCAAATCAAAACCCAATCCAGTCACGCTGGTGGTTACCGCTTCTTGCCAAGACATGTGCCCGAGTCAACCCTTTTTACAACCGCGTACAAACCTGTACGACTTTGATAAATATGCAATTCTGTAGGTGCGTCATCTATTAAGAATCGGCTTCACAAACAAAACAACGCCCTAACACACGACGCTGCGCCCAATGACTCCTTTCGAAGCCACATCAGCGCCAGCACACCGTACGTTGGGCGAAGCCAAAAAAAATGGGCGGTGTAAACCCGCCCATTTGGTCGTGAAGCTAGCATTTTAACCCGATTTTCGAGCGAATTCAATGATTTGCTTGTGATTCATTGCTGTTTTGGCAACGCATGACGGCATTTATTGTCTACATGCCCAAAAACCACTTGATAAACTGCTTGGCCACAAAACCCAACATACCAAAAGACAGCACCAGAAACAGCACAAAGGTGCCGAATTTGCCCGCCTTAGATTCTCTGGCCAGCGAAAACACAATGAACAACATATAGGCAATAAAAGCACCCACGCCTACGGTC
>JANREF010000052.1:8592-9971 GCA_030726195.1 Burkholderiaceae bacterium
TCGGTGAATCCCCACAGGTTCGCCTCCATCACCGCGCTCCGTCCTGGGCGTTGAGCCATGCCTGCGCATCCGCATAGGCGTGCCAACTGGCGTGCGCCAACCACGGCACGATGAACACCAAGCCCAGCATGGCCGTGAGCATGCCCATGCCGACCAAGCACATGAGGGTGGCAGCCCAAGCAGCCATGAGACCCGGGTGTGCACCACAGATGCGCCAGCTCGCCAATACCGCTTGCCACACACTGGCGCGGCTGGACACCAACATGGGCAAGGCCACCACACTGGAGGCAAACATCGGCGCGGCCTATAGGCCGCCCATGAGCAGCCACAGCTCAAACAGGTAACCCTGTTGCGCCAACACCACGTGGTGCATAAAGTCCATGGGCTTGTGGATGGGCGTGGCTGCAAACGCCGTGATCAATCCAGCAGAGCTCACCACCCAACCCACACCGGCCAGCGCCAGCAAGCCACCAAAGCCAATCAGGCGCTTGTCAAACGACAACCAGACAAACACCACGTCCCACAAGTCCACCTTGTAGCCGTAGTGCTGGCCGCGGCTGACCTCATAGAGCGAAGTGACCAGCACCGGCCCTACTATTAAAAAACCCGAATATGCCCCGGCCAACAACCAAAACTTGTCCTGCGCCATGCCCACCAGCAACCAACCCACCACGACCAAGGCTACGCCGTGGAGCAAACCCGGCCAAGGGTTGCGTCGCAGGTCTTGCGCGCCCAGACGCAACCAACGCTGAATGGCCGTCACGTCCATCACAGGCGGCACGTTGCTCTGGGCGGGCTCATGGGCACTGGGTGTGGGGGTGTGGCGTTGAGTAGGAGTCATATATGGCACATCAAAAACGGGGAGTCAAAACACAAACGGCCGCTAGAGCCACACATACAGGCAATTCCAGAAACCCAGGCCAAGAAATTTCAGAAGTAACGCTCAGCAGCACAGTTCAGAGGCAGACCTCAGCGGCAAGCCGAATAAAGAGGTCAAATAAAGAGGCCGAATAAACAAACGGCACGAGCACCCGACATGCTTCAAGCCATGCACAAGCCCACAATATATGTCACGGGCCAAGGCCGACTTGATATTTCGCAAGTCGCACGCTACCCCATGCCGATGACAGACTGAACGGCGCACAACGAACCGTACACCACGTCCAGCCCAACCGAGCCCTGCCCACACGCCTGTAACCGTGTGTCTCAACACCCCGCCGCACCGACATACAAGTCTGCCCCAGGTGCAATACAGGCTGGGCGCAGCGCAGCATCAGAGCATGCGACAATTCAGCCACTTTTTACCAGCCTAGGCGCTAGGCTAGGCCAGCACATTTTTGGAGGTGTTTATGAGCGAACGTACCGGTTTTTTGGCAGGC
>JANREF010000053.1 GCA_030726195.1 Burkholderiaceae bacterium
AGCTCGTCGCGTAAGGCGGCCAAGCCTTTGGGCAGCATGGCTGCAGGCACGGTACGCAAACCAATGTCTTGGCCTGGGAACAGCGCAGTAAAGCGGTCCACCAAGTTGATGAGTTCGCGCACATTGCCTGGCCAGGCGTAGCTCTTGAGCGCCAGCGTCATGTCGGGGCTGAAGCGAATGGCACTGCGGCCTTTGGGGGCCAAGCGCAAGGCGTGGTGGGCAACGATGTCTGGGATGTCTTCGGTGCGCTCGCGCAGGGCAGGCGTGCGCAGCGGCAATACATTGAGGCGGTAGTACAAGTCTTCGCGAAAGCGCCCGGCCTTGACCTCGGCTTCCAAGTCTTTGTGCGACGCCGACACCACGCGCACATCGATGTCTACCGATTTGGTGGAGCCCACGGGGTCCACAGAGCGCTCTTGCAGCACGCGCAGCAGCTTGACTTGTATGTCTAGCGGCAGGTCGCCAATTTCATCTAGGAACAGGGTGCCGCCGTGGGCCAGCTCAAAACGCCCCACGCGGTCGGCCACTGCGCCAGTGAACGCGCCTTTGCGGTAGCCAAACAGCTCGGCCTCGACCAGGTCTTTGGGAATGGCCGCGCAGTTCACAGGCACAAATCGCCCGCCAGCACGGTCGGACTCGTCGTGCAGCGCGCGCGCGACCAGCTCTTTACCCGTGCCGCTTTCGCCGGAAATCAAGACGGTGGCGTTGGCGTTGGCCACGGTGGCAATCAGCCCTCGAAGCGCGCGCATTTCCTCCCCGCGTCCAATGATTGGCGTGGCTTTTGTGTTGGTACTGCTCATATCGGCCCATTGTCAGGGGCGCACCAGTGCGGGCCAAGTCAACGAAAGTTAGTTTTGAAACCGATTTGAGATTGCGCTGTAAGCCATTGGTATTTATTCACATTTCCCCAAGTTGTGTGTATGGTTGTTAAAGAGTTTGCAGGCCGTGCCGATACTTGCTGTGTACGCCATATAGGCCCCCGATATTCCTAGGAGTTTTGCCATGCTGCCCACCTCAACCTTTGCACGACGCCTCGTCAAACTGGCCTGTTTGGGCGCGTTGACCGCAGGCCTTGCCGCTTGCCAAACCATGGGCGGCGCCGAGCAGTCGTCCGGTATGGGTGTGGAAGAAGCGCCACCTGTTCGTTCGGCGCGCACCTCCATGATCGCGCCCATTGTGGAAACCCGCGAAACCATCACCGCCACAGGCTACGCCGTCATCAGCGTGCAAAACCACAAAACACCGGCGCAAAAGCGCTTGTTGGCCATACGTGCGTCCAAGCTGGACGCGTACCGCTCGCTCACAGAACAGGTGTATGGCCAGCACCTGGACGCGACCACCACGGTGGCCGACATGACCGTGATGAGTGATACCTTTCGCTCACGCGTCGAAGGCGTGATCTACGGCGCTGTGTTGGTGAGCATCACGCCCGCCGGTGAAGACACCTACGAGACCACCATGTCCTTGGACAAGCGCGTGGTCGATGACTTGCGCGCCTTGTACTTGGGCCAGCTGGCCACGCGTGCAAACTAAAGCGCTACTGCCTGCGCGCGGCTTGCCGCTAACACGTCATTCAGCGGTGTGGCGCTGGCTGGCGCACACGTAAAACAGGTGCGATTTGTGCTTAATAAAACACCATGTACACCGTTATAAGTCGTCAAATCGTCACCCCACAACAGCCGGCCTGCCACGCCTTGGTGCGCTGGGCTGCACTGCCGCTAGCCCTTGCGCTGCTGTGTGCAGGCGGCGCTGCTTGGGCGCAAACCGTCACCCCTTTGCGCGTTCTGGAGCGCCAGTTGGGTATCTCTTACGACGGCGTGGTGCCTGTGACCGCGCCGATCGCGCAAGACGGCACACCAGCCGACACGGCCAACATGGCCGGTGCCCCGGATACCGCTACGCCAGCCGATGCGCAGCCCGCTGCACAAACACCCACGGCAC
>JANREF010000054.1 GCA_030726195.1 Burkholderiaceae bacterium
TACACACGTAGCGGTGCGGCTTGTCGCCCTCGGGAGGGCAACGGCCACCGCAGTTGCCGTTCGCGCCAGTCACGCCGGCGTCTTGGACGTCGTTGCTGCCGCCGAATGCGGGCGCTGGCAACGTCTCTCGTGCATTACCGGCGCTTTGGGCCATTCCATCGGTATGAGCGGGGATGTTGTACGCCGTCCAGTGCCAAAAGCAGCTGCCCGTAGAAGCGTCTGGGTCGTGCATGGTGAGGGCGAAACACTTGGTACCTTTAGGCGCGTTGCGCCACTGCATGGCAGGCGATACGTTACCGCTTGCACAGCCCAAAATCGTTGGCGACAGACTCGCTGGCAATCGTGCCAGAGGCTAGGTCTGGACTGCTGAGTGTGCATGTCTCGGCCCGCGCAGCCAATGGTGACAGCGACAACAGCATCGCACACGCAGCAGCGGCTGTTGGGACACGTTGGATGAATGGGTGCTTGAGGAATTCCTGACTGAAACGCCATGGGATAAGTCGGTAGCTGGTGAGAGCCAGTTGCCAACTTCGTGACAAAATGCTAAAAGTGCATTTAATATTTATATATCAACAACTATTGAGTATTTAAATGTATAACAAATAGCTACAATTCTGTACATGACGAGTACTAAATTTCCATTGCACCGCTACGACCTCACGGACTTACGCGTGTTTTTGGCGGTCGCCGACACAAAAAGCGTCACCCACGGCGCACACAAAGTCCACCTCGCCCCTTCCTCGGTCAGCACCCGCCTGAAGAGCTTGGAGGGTGCCGTTGGCACACCGCTGTTCACCCGACAAGCCAGAGGCGTTGCACTCACCCAAGCTGGCACCGTGATGGCCGAGCACGTGCGCCGCTGCTTGGACCAGCTGGAGCAAATGCACGCAGATCTCACACCCTTTTCTATGGGCTTGGGTGGCCATATCACGCTGTTTGCCAACAACAGCGCCATCAGTTCGCACTTACCGAAAGATTTGGCGCGGTTTTTTACAGCCTCTCCCCTGGTGCGCATCACGCTGGAGGAGCAACTGAGCATGGACATCGTGGCAGCTGTGGCCGCCGGGCGGTCCGATATTGGTGTCGCCGCAGCAAGTACCGGACACCCAGACTTGCTCTTCACGCCGTACAAGGAAGACCAATTGGTACTGCTAGTGCCTAGAGGCCATGCATTGGCTGATCGCAAACAAGCGCGCTTTTCCGACTGCGTAACCCAACCCTTCATCAGCCAGCAGCCCGGTGCGGCGTTGCAAACCTTTTTGACCAACCACGCGCGGGCGCTAGGCCACACGTTGGATGTGCGTGTGCAGGTCTCGTGCTACCGAGCCATTGCACGGCTGGTGGCATCGGGCGCGGGCGTGGGCGTCGTGCCCCGGTCGGCCCTAGAGCCCTCAGACTCCGAGCAGCTCAAGGTACTGACCCTATCCGACAGCTGGGCCATGCGCTCACTGCATGTGTGTGTGCGACGCCAGTCGCTGGACACAAAGCCTTTTCTAAACAGCTTCATCAGTGCTTTGTGTGGCACACCCACCTGGGCTGCATTGGGCCACGAGCTGGTTACGGTGTGAAAGCTCAAATGCTCAACCCGGCACTGATCCACGCAGCGCCGCGTGCG
Source organism: Burkholderiaceae bacterium (assembly GCA_030726195.1). Taxonomy (GTDB): domain Bacteria; phylum Pseudomonadota; class Gammaproteobacteria; order Burkholderiales; family Burkholderiaceae_C; genus RS62. Next base: position 1,616 of record JANREF010000054.1, read on the forward strand.
CCTGCGCTGCTTGATCAAGGGCTGCTTGACGCAAGGTCGTGAGCGTCGCTTTGGTCGTGATGACTTCAGGGTCTAACATGACCTCTATGAGGTAGCCCACCTCACTGGCCAACGCCGCTTGCAATGCCGGCTCAAACGCGCTGGTGTGCGTGATGCGCTGGGCCTGATAACCATAGGCTTGTGCCAATGCACAAAAATCGGGGTTGCGCAGGTTGCTGCCGCTTAAGCGTGCGGGGTAATGACGCTCTTGGTGCATGCGGATGGTGCCGTACATGCCATTGTTGAGCAACAGCACAATCGTTTTTGCGCCGTGTTGGCAGGCGGTAGCCAGTTCTTGCCCATTCATCAAAAAGTCGCCATCGCCCGCAATGGTGAACACCACGCGCCCAGTGCCGCGCGTGGCAATGGCCGCAGCCACGCCCGCTGGCACACCATAGCCCATGGCCCCATTGGTGGGAGCAAGCTGTGTTTTGTGGCCACTGGCCAAACCCACGTACGCATAAAACCGGTGCAGCCAACTGGCAAAGTTGCCCGCGCCATTGGTCAACACCGCATCGGTTGGCAAGTACCGGGACAGGGTGTGAATCACAGCCGGCATATCCATGGTGCCCGGCAACTGTGTACCACCGTTACCCACGTCTACATGTGCGTCGTAGTCCCGCCTAGCGGCCTGCGTCCAGTCCGTCCACGGCACAGCTGGGGGCGCGCCCACGCAACGCTGGCGCAGCGCCGCTGCCGCACTGGGCATGTCGGCACAGGCGCTGATGCTGGCTTTGAACACCCGATTGGCCTCTTCGGCGCTGGCGTGAATGTGAACGAGGCGCTGGCGCGGCAGCGGCGCGCTCACGCGGGTGTAGCCGTCCGTGGTCGACTCGCCCAAGCGCGCACCAATCACCATCAGGCAATCGGCTTGCGCGATGCGCTTCGCCAGCTTGGGGTTGATGGCCAAGCCCATGTCGCCCGCGTATTGGGGGTGGCGGTTGTCAAAACAGTCTTGAAACCTAAAAGCGTTGGCCACAGGCAGCTGCCAATGCTCGGCCCAAGCCTGCACATCTTGCGCGGCCTGGGGCGTCCAGCCGCCCCCACCCAGCACCACCAAAGGCTGTGTGGCCTCAAGCAGTGCAGCTTGCATGTCGTCTAACACCTGCGGTGCCAGCCCAATGGGTGTGGCTTGGGTGCGCCCCAACTGCTGCGCCAAACCCCACAAGTGTTCTGGTATGGCTTGCGTGAGCATGTCCTCTGGTAACACCAGCACCACAGGCCCTGGACGCCCACTCAGGGCGGTGGCAAACGCGCGCTGCACATACTCGGGTATACGCGCCGCTTCATCGATACGCTCAACACGCTTGGCCATGGGGCCAAAAAACTGGCCAAAATCCACCTCTTGAAACGCCTCACGGTCGCGGCAGTCGCTGGCCACGTCGCCCACCAACAACACCATTGGTGTGCTGTCTTGAAACGCGGTGTGCACGCCAATGCTGGCATTGGTAGCGCCAGGTCCACGGGTGACCATGCACACGCCCGGGCGGCCCGTGAGCTTGCCGTGCGCCTCGGCCATGAAGGCCGCGCCACCCTCTTGGCGACACGTCACAAATTCAATCTGGTCGGCGTGTTGGTGCAAGCCGTCCAACACGGCCAAGTAACTCTCACCCGGCACCCCAAAGGCATGCGTTGCGCCCTGTGCAATCAAGCACTCCACCAACCAATGACCTGCTGATTTCTCGTTCATATGTATCCCTGCTGCTGTCTTCTCTGTCACACCTGCCCTACCCGAACCACCTACACCATCTACACCATCTAAAGCATCTGCCCCAATCAATGGGACGCTTGCGCCTGGCGCGTCAAGCGGCCAACGCCCAGCGCCAAGCCCACCGACATCAGCAGCACCAGCGCTGCCCCGGCCAAGGTGGCTTGGTAGTGGCCGCTGTCCATGAGCGCACCAAACACGACCGGCGACAGGGCAAAGCCCACATCCAGTCCCGAATACACGGTGCCGTACACCCGACCAGTGGCCGACTTGGGCGTGGCTTTTCGAATCATCATGTCCCGGCTTGGCCCACCAATGCCTATGGCAAATCCGGTCACAGCCAAACCCACCATGGTGCCAGTCGCGCCCAGCCACGAGGTGGCACACAGCAGCAGCAGCACCGCACCAGTGGCCATGGCATAGGCCACCACGCGGTCGCTGTAAACCGCCTTGTTGGCAGCCACCCAGCCACCCACAAACATGCCCACCGCACCACAGAACATGTAGGCCGATAGCGTCAACGACGCCGCCTCAAAGCTCACACCATGCAGCTTGGCCAAGATCGACGGCGCAAAGCTTTGCACCACGGCCAGCGTCATGGTGGACAGCATGAAAAAGCCAAAACACCACCACACCACAGGCAGCTTCATATAAGCCAAAGGGTGCTCGGTCGAGGCCACAAACGACTGATCGGCCGCGCGAGATTTGGCTGTGGACGTGGCCAGCTTGTCGCGGTGCGCCCACAACAGCGCCAGCACACCCACGTACATGGCTGCGGCACACAGGTAGGCCACCCGCCAGCCAAAGGCACTGGACAACCCCACCAAAAACAAGGGTGCCATGGCCCAGCCCAAGTTGCCCGTCAGGCCATGGGCACTGAAGGCATAACCCAGTCGTGGCTCGGACACACGTTGGTTGAGAATCGTGAAGTCGGCGGGGTGAAACGGCGCATTGCCCAGACCGGCCAACATGGCCGCAACCACCAAGCCGTGGTAGCCCGAGGCCGTGGCAGCGGACAAGGCCGCCAAGGCAAACATACACATGGCCGCAAACAGCACGGGGCGCGCGCCCACACGGTCCACCACAAAACCGGCCAAGGCTTGGCCAGTACCCGAAATGACAAAAAACAAGGTAACCAGCAAGCCTACGTCAGAAAAGCTCAGACCAAACTCGCGCATGAACACTGGAAACAGCGGCGCGAGCAGCAAATGCGAAAAGTGTGATGTGGCATGCGCCAACCCCACCAGACCAATGATGTGGGCATCTTGGCGCAACGCGATGGGGTTTAACAGTGGGGGCGTGGGGGCGGCGGCAGAAGTCATGGCCCGCATATTACGCCTGTTGGCACACCCGCCGGGCTAGCGAAGGTGACAAGGCATGAATGCTTGTGACGGCTTTGTAAACCGTCATCACGCGCTGCTGCGGGTTGCGCTGGCAAGTGGATGCGTAGATGGTATGTGTGTATGTATGTAGGCAGGTAGGTAGGTAGGTAGATGACCACCTACCTACCCACCTAGCCAACAACCGCACCGCCAACCCCGCCTCGGCGCGGCGGCTTGGGCCGCCACGCTGGGGTTTATGTCAGCCCTTGTGTGGACTCGAAGTAAAACACGCCTGGGTCTAGCGCGGGGTTGACGCTGACAGCGATGGTCGTACCGGGTAAGAATTCGCCCTGCAGCATGCGCTTGGACAGCGGGTTTTCAATACGCTGCTGCACGGCGCGCTTGAGCGGGCGCGCCCCAAACAAGGGATCGAAGCCGACTTTGGCCAACTCAGCCAGCGCCGCGTCAGACACGGTCAAGCCCAAGTCCAAGGCCTGTAAGCGTGTGCGCAAGCTTTGCAGCTGAATGGCTGCAATCGAAGCAATGTGCTGTGCATCCAAACTGTGGAACACGACGGTCTCATCAATGCGGTTGAGCAGCTCGGGGCGGAAGTGCAGCTTGAGCTCCTCCCACACCGCATCGCGAATCGCCTCATGCTCTTGGCCCACCATGCTTTGAATCAGGTGTGAGCCAATGTTGCTGGTCATCACAATGACGGTGTTTTTGAAATCCACCGTGCGGCCTTGACCATCGGTGAGACGCCCGTCGTCCAACACTTGCAGCAAGATGTTGAACACATCCGGATGGGCTTTTTCAATTTCATCCAACAGCAACACGCTGTAAGGCTTGCGGCGCACCGCCTCGGTCAAGTAGCCGCCCTCGTCATAGCCCACATAGCCCGGGGGCGCACCAATGAGGCGACTGACCGAATGTTTCTCCATGAACTCGCTCATGTCCACGCGCACCAAATGGTCCTCGCTGTCAAACAAGAAACCCGCCAAGGCTTTGCACAGCTCTGTCTTACCCACACCGGTGGGGCCCAAGAACAAGAACGAACCTGTGGGGCGGTTGGGGTCAGACAAGCCCGCACGCGAGCGACGAATGGCGTCTGATACCGCCGTAATCGCCTCGTCTTGGCCCACCACGCGCTGGTGCAATTTGTCTTCCATGTGCAGCAGCTTGTCGCGCTCGCCTTGCATCAGCTTGGACACAGGAATACCTGTCATGCGCGCCACCACCTCCGCAATTTCTTCGGTGCCCACTTGGGTGCGCAGCAAACGGTTGGGCGAGTTGGCGGGCTTGTTGGCCTCTTTGTCTTGGGCCGCATGCAGCTCTTTTTCAAGTTCTGGCAAGCGCCCATACTGCAACTCGGCCACTTTGTTGAAGTCTCCCTTGCGCTTGAACTCCTCAATTTGGAAACGCAGCTTGTCGATTTCCTCGCGCACATGGGCAGAGCCCAAAGCGGCAGCCTTCTCTGCTTTCCAAACTTCGGTCAAATCGGCATATTCAAGCTGCAGCTTGTCGATTTCTTCCTCTAGCAGCGTCATGCGCTTTTTAGAGGCGTCGTCGGTTTCCTTGCGCACGGCTTCGCGCTCAATCTTGAGCTGAATCAAACGCCTATCCAGCTTGTCCATGACCTCGGGCTTGGAGTCGATTTCAATCTTGACCTTGGCCGCGGCCTCGTCAATCAGATCAATGGCCTTGTCTGGCAAAAACCGATCGGTGATGTAGCGGTTGCTCAGTTCAGCGGCAGCCACAATCGCGGGGTCGGTGATGTCCACGCCGTGGTGCACCTCGTAGCGCTCTTGCAAGCCACGCAAAATGGCAATCGTGGCCTCAACTGTTGGTTCGCCGACAAGGACTTTTTGGAAACGACGCTCCAACGCGGCATCTTTCTCGATGTACTTGCGGTACTCGTCCAGCGTGGTGGCACCCAAACAATGCAGCTCGCCTCGGGCCAAAGCCGGCTTGAGCATGTTGCCGGCATCCATGGCACCTTCGGCCTTACCAGCGCCCACCATGGTGTGGATTTCATCTATGAACAAAATGATGCGCCCGTCGTCTGCAGCCACCTCTTTGAGCACCGATTTCAGACGCTCTTCAAACTCACCACGGTATTTCGCGCCAGCGAGCAAACCGGCCATGTCCAAAGCCAACACGCGCTTGTCTTTGAGCGTGTCTGGCACCTCACCGGCCACGATACGTTGGGCCAAGCCCTCCACGATGGCGGTTTTACCCACACCAGGCTCGCCAATGAGCACAGGGTTGTTTTTAGAGCGTCGCTGCAACACCTGTATGGCACGGCGAATTTCATCGTCGCGTCCGATGACTGGGTCTAGCTTGCCCTGACGGGCGCGCTCGGTTAAATCGAGGGTGTATTTCTTGAGCGCTTCGCGCTGCGTCTCAGCCTCCGGGCTGTCCACACGCTGGCCGCCACGCACTTGTTCAATGGCTTGATCGAGTGCGCTGCGGGTCAGACCATGGGTGCGCACCAGGTTGCCCACCTCGCCCTTGAAATCGGCCAATGCGGCCAAAAACAGCTCGCTGGCCACGTATTGATCACCGCGCTTGATGGCGTCTTTCTCAGACTGCTGCAACAGACTCAACAAGTCGCGCCCGACTTGCACTTGCTCTTGGCCTTGCACCTGAGGCAGGCCCTTGATCATTTTCTCGGCCGCCTCGCTCAGGGCATTGACTTGCACGCCTGCACGCTGCAACAGGGAGCCCGGGCCATCGGTTTGACGCAGCATGGCTTGCAACAAGTGCACGGGTTCTATGTAGGCGTGGTCGTTGCCCAAGGCCAAGCTTTGGGCGTCGGACAAGGCCTCTTGGAATTTGGTTGTTAGTTTGTCAGCACGCATAGTTGATGTTCTCCACAACAAATGTCAGTTGACACTTATATGGAGCAAGTGTGCTGCGTTTCAAGACCTAACGATACACACCGGGGTATTTTGTCCGGCGGCGTTTGATCTGAATCAAATGCCCGCGTTGTTGGCCTGTATGCCCCAGCGCGCCAAAGCCACGTCGTCGGCCTCGCGAGCATCCACCCAGCTGGAGCCGCCAGCACTGTGCTCTTTTTTCCAGAATGGGGCTTGGGTTTTGAGGTAGTCCATCACAAATTCGCACGCCTGAAACGACTCGTGTCTGTGCATGGAGGTGACAGCCACCAAGACGATTTGATCAGTGGGTGCGAGATCGCCCACACGGTGAATGACCACCGCATCAAACATGTCAAAGCGCGCCTTGGCTTGCGCAATGATGGCCTCAATAGCCGACTCGGTCATGACTGGGTAATGCTCCAAGCTCATGCCATCGATAGGCGCCTCCAGCGGCTGCTGCTTGCTCCACTCGCGTACCGTACCCACAAACGCGCACACCGCACCCACTTGCGGGTTGCCCGCACGCAGCGCGGCCAGCTCGGCTGAGACATCAAAGTCTTGGGTTTGTATGCGTACGGTCATATGCGGGTCTTTGTTGCTGGCGAACGACTTGGTCGATCGGTGACTGGGGGACTTGGTGACTCGCTGACTGCGGTCTGCTCAGCCGCCGGTCACGGGTGGAAAGAATGCCACCTCATCACCCGCACCGACCGCATGAGAGGCATCCACAATGTGATGATTGACCGCGATGCGCAGCACGTTGTCACCAGCCAACGCCTTAGACCACGGCTCACCTTGCGCGACCAACACATCACGCACAGCGCCTGCCGTAGCTGGCAGCGCCACGCCCTCAGGCCAGGCCTCTTGCGCGCAGTTCATGGCCTCTCTCACGCTGGCAAAGTAACGCAGGGTAATGCTCATATCGGTTCTTGGTGTGGTGTTGTTCGTACGGGTTGAGCGTTGGTGTGACGCCTCACATGCACTGTGACATGGGCCAGAACGACACCGTGTCACCTTGGGCAATAACCTGACCGGGCGGGTTGTCTACAAAGCCATCAGCCCACGCCACCGAGGTGAGCACGCCTGAGCTTTGGTTGGGGTACAGGTCCAGGCCACCCTGGGCATTGCGCTTGACACGCAAAAATTCGCGGCGCTTGTCGGGCTTGGGCCAGTTGAAGTGCGCGGTCATGGGCTGCGCTTGCACGCCTGCACGCGCCACGCCCAGCAGCGCGTCGATGAAGGGGCGCACCAACACCACAAAGGTCACGAAGCTGGATACGGGGTTACCGGGCAAGCCCACAAAGTGCGCGAAGTCAGCGCTCTGGCCCACACCAGCCGATGCTCCAGCGCGGTGAATGCGCCCATAGGCAAAGGGCTTGCCGGGCTTGATGGCCAAGGCCCACAAGTCCAAGGAGCCCAAGCTTTGCACCGCTGGCTTCACGTGGTCTTCCTCACCCACGCTCACACCGCCAGTGCTCAGCACCACATCGTGTGCACTGGCCGCTTGCTGCAAGGCTGCAGTGGTCTCGGCCAAGGTGTCGGCGACGATGGCCAACTCGGTGACTTCAGCGCCCAAGCGCTTGAGCAAGGTACTGAGAAAAAACCCGTTGGAGCTGAAAATCGCCCCAGGCGGCAAGGCATCTGGTGCCACCGTGCCGGGCATGACCAGCTCGTCACCGGTAGACAGCAAAGCCACACGCACGGGCTTGAGCACCTCGACCTGTGCCTGCCCGATACTGGCCAACAAACCCAAATGCGCAGGCGTCAGCCGCGTGCCTTTGGCCACCACCACTTGGCCACACGCAATGTCTTCGCCGCGCAGGCGTATGTTTTGGCCCGCCGTTGGGGCCTGCTGCAAGCGCACCAACCCACCCCCAGGCGCATCGGTCTTGACCAACTCGCAGTCTTCTTGCATGACCACCGCATTGGCGTGGCTGGGCAACGGCGCACCCGTGAAAATACGCGCCACCGAGCCACTGACCAACGGCCCAGAAAAGTGCCCTGCTGGAATACGCGCCGACTGAGGCAAGCCGCTTGAGAGGGCCGCTGCCGCGTCATTGGTGCTCAGCGCGTAGCCATCTACCGATGCGTTGTCAAAGCCGGGGACATCGAGCTGCGCGACCACGTCGTGGGCCAACACGCAGCCGTCGGCTTGGGCCAGCGGCACGCGGTGACTGGCGGTGAGCGGCTGCGCCGCCGCCAACAGCTCGGCCAAGGCGTCGTCTAAGGCACGCAGAGGTTTGCGCTGTGCTTGCGCAGGCGCGGATGGTGGCACGGATGCGGCACTGTTCATATCGTCACACTCAATCAATCTACCTGAGGTTTAGGTGGTGGTTCATGCCGTGG
>JANREF010000055.1 GCA_030726195.1 Burkholderiaceae bacterium
CGCCTAAACCAGCCCGCAATGCTGTGGCGCGTGCGCCGTGCGGGCGTGACCTCGTGGGGCCAGTCTTCGCTTAAAAACACCACCAGGCGGCCCAGTACAGGCGCGATGCGCGCGGCGGGTTCGGTGGCTTGGGCATGGGGGTACAGCAGCAGTTCGCCGCCTTGGCTGTCGTCATCGGGCCAGTCGGTGTTGAGGTAGTACACCGTGGAGAGCACCCGGTTGGACTGGCCTTTGAACGCGTCTACATGGCGGCCATAAAACGCACCAGCGTCATAGCGGGCGTAATGCGCTTCATAGTCGTTCAAGCCCAGATACAACGTTTGGTTGAGGTGTTGCCTGAGTTGCGCCATGGCGCTGAGCCACAGCAGGTCGCAGGCGTGCGCGCTTGTGGCATCGTGGTCCAGCCACACAATGCTGTCGCGGCGCAGACTGTCTAGGGTTTGGTGTGCAGCGGCGCGTCCCACGCCCGCACGGTGCAAGGCCTCACTGGGCAGCTGCGAGGCATGGGTACTGAGCTGCTGGGCATGCGTTGGCGTCAGTGCGTTGTCCAGTACGCACCAACCATGGCTGTGCAATTGGTGCGACAGGGTGTGGAGTTGGTCTGGGTGCAGCATGGTGGTGAGCATTGTGCGCCAAGTTACACGGCTTGGTTGGCTTGGCGACCCGCTTGTGCGGTGTCGCCTGGGTGAACAAAACCTGTGCCATGGCTGTGAGACCATGCGCATCAACGGGGTCGCATGTGGCCCCGCCACACACTGCCCATGCCATGAACCCAAACGCCGATAAGAACGCTGAAACTACCGCTGACAGCAGCGCCGACAGCGCAGCCGATACCAATGCCGCACACAGCGCTCATCTGCATGATGGGGACTGCACCAGCAATGCGTTGCCAGCGCCTTATGTGCCGCAAATTCGTTTGTACCAAGATTGGCTGTTCCACAAACGCGGCTTGCAGTTTGACAGTTACCAGGCGCTGTGGGAGTGGTCCACCACCGATTTAGAAGCGTTTTGGCGCAGCATCTGGGACTACTTTGATTTGGAAAGCGCAACGCCCTTTGAGCGTGTGCTGTCGCACAACGTCATGCCTGGTGCCAAGTGGTTTGAAGGCGCAAGCCTGAACTACACCGCACAAGTGCTGCGCCATGTCCGCCCCGCCGACCAAGCGGGCATGCCCGCTTTCATTGCCGACAACGAGCGCGGCGAACGCACTGAAATGAGCTGGCCCGAGCTGGCGCACCAAGTGCGCGCCGTGGCCACGCATTTGCAAAGTATGGGCATTGGCATGGGCGACCGCGTGGTGGCCTACATGCCCAACACACCGCACACGGCGGTGGCGTTTTTGGCCGTGGCCAGTTTGGGTGCGGTGTGGAGCGTGTGCGCGCCCGACATGGGCACCAAAGCCGTGCTCGACCGCTTCGCCCAAATTGAACCTACTGCCCTCATTGCTTGCAACGGCGTGACCTACGCAGGCAAACACCTGGACCGTGGTGATGTGGTGAACGAGTTGGTGCAGGCCTTGCCCACGCTGCGCCATGTGGTGCAGGTGGACACCTTGGGCCGCAGCACCACTTGGCCGCAATGGGCAGGGCGCACGTGCGCGCAATGGGCCGACGTGATTGCCCAGCACAGCGCGGCCATCGACGCATTCGAGCCACTGCCTGTGGCGTTTGACCACCCGCTGTGGGTGGTGTATTCCAGCGGCACGACGGGCTTGCCCAAGCCCATCGTGCATGGCCATGGCGGCACGGTGATTGTGGCCTTGCAGCTCAAGACGCTGCACAACGACATTGGTTGCAGCTATGCAGACAACAGCTTTGGCGAGCGCTACCACTGGTACAGCTCTACAGGCTGGGTGATGTGGAATGCGCAAATCAGTGGCCTGCTCAACGGCACGACGTGCGTGGTGTTTGACGGCAGTCCAGGCGGCAGCAAAGAAGCACCCGACTGGGGCGTGTTGTTCCGCTTGGCAGCGCGAGAGCGCGTGACCTTCTTTGGCGCGGGCGCAGCGTTTTTTGCCAACGCCATGAAAGCAGGCTTGCAGGTGGCCGATTGCGGCGACTTGAGCGCCGTGCGGGCTTGGGGCACCACGGGTTCGCCACTGAGCGCGGACACGCACAACTGGGGCAGTGCCCAAATGGCCAATGTGTATGCGCGCGCGGGTGTTGAGCAAACACTGTGGTGGTGCAACATTTCTGGCGGCACAGATTTCGCCGGTGCCTTCATTGGTGGCAACCGCGAACTGGTGCAAGTGCCCGGTCAGATGCAATGCCGCATGTTGGGCTGCGCCGTGCACGCATGGAGCGATGAGGGCCAAGCGGTTGTGGGCGATGTGGGCGAGCTGGTGTGCACGCAGCCCTTGCCGTCTATGCCACTGTATTTTTGGGGCGACACCGACGGTGCACGTTTGCTCAGCAGCTACTTCGACAGCTACCCGCCTGGCCTGGGCCGCAAGCCCGGTGGTGGTGACGCCTCGCCCAGTGCCGGCCCGGTGTGGCGTCACGGCGACTGGCTCAAAGTGGGCGACGATGGCTCATGTGTGATTTATGGGCGCAGCGACGCCACCATCAACCGGCACGGCCTGCGCTTGGGCACCAGCGAAATCTACGCGGCTGTGGAGGCACTGCCTCAAGTGCTGGACAGCATGGTGGTGGATTTGGAGTATTTGGGGCGCGACAGCGAGCTGATACTGTTTGTGGTGCTGCGCGAGGGCTTGCAGTTAGACGACGGCTTGCGCGGCGAACTGGCCGGTGCCATTCGACACGCCGTGAGCCCGCGGTTTGTGCCTGATGTGATGGTGCAAGCGCCCGACATACCGCGCACGCTGAGTGGCAAAAAGCAAGAGCTGCCCATCAAGAAAATGCTGCTGGGTCAAAACTTGGCCAAAGTGCTCAACCCCGACGCCATGGCCAATGCCGCGTGCTTGCCTTGGTACCAAGCCTTTTCAGACCAACGTGGCAAGGCATAGCGAGCGCGTGTAGGCAGCGCTTTCAGGCTGTGCGTTCAGGCCGGTTTCGTGTGTTGTTTTCAGACAGGGTGTTGGTACACGGTTTGGGACCGACCCCGCCAACGTGTAGGCAACATGGTTGGTGTTGCATGTTGCATGTGGCATGTGCCCATCGGCAAACGCCAAGCCCTAAGTCTCAAGTCTCAATGCGCGTTGCCAAGCCACACACAGCCCTTCGCTGGCGCTTGGCTAGACCAGTGCTTGCTGTGGCTTAAGCCTGAGGTGCTGGGCGCTTTTGGTTGACCAGCCAAATGCCAGCGCCTACGCCCACAATGGCCACCACCAGCTGCCAGCTCAGCGTCTCGCCCAGCAAGCCCACGCCAAACACCAGCGCGAATACGGGCGTTAAAAACGTGAATGACGCCATGCGCGTGGCCGGGTAATGGCGCAGCAGCCACATCCATGTGAGGTAGCTGGCAAAGGCACCCACCACGGTTTGCAGGCCCAGCGACCACCAAGCCGCCGCACTGTAGTGCAAGCCCCAGGGCTCAGACATGGCCAGCGACAGCAAGGGCGTGACCAAGGACGCGCCAGCCACTTGGTAAAACAAAGCTTTCTCAGCCCGCACGCCCGACACGCGCGTGGTGCGCAACACCAAGGTCGTCAAGCCCCAGAACACCGCAGCGGCCAAGCCCAGCAGGTCGCCGCGCCAGTGCCCGGTGGTGTCGTCCAGCAAGCCCTGTGAAAACGCCAGCGCCACCGCGGCAAAGGCCAGCAGCAAGCCCAGCCACTGCACGCCGCGCAGTCGCTCGCTGGGCACAAACCTTGGCAGCAACAGCGCCACCACAAAGGCCGAGCTGTACAAAAACACGGTCAGGCGGGAAGCGTTGGTGTACTGCAGCCCCACGTAAATACACACAAACTCCAGCGCAAACAGCGCGCCCGCGAGCAGGCCCGGCCACAAAGAGCCGTCGCGTGCGAACAAGGGCACGCCGCGTGCGCGGCACCACAGCCACAGCAGCAGCGTAGCCCCCCAAAACCGCATGGCCGCTTGCCACAACGGCGGCACTTCGGCCACCGTGGCCTTGATGAGAATTTGTTGCAGACCCCAAAACGCGCAGCAGGCGATGAGCAAACCTATGGCCATGCGGTCCAGCTGCTCGTGGCGTGTGATGGCGGGGGATGTCATGGCGGTGGTGGATGGGTGGGTGGCCTGCAAGTGCCATGTAGGGCCATGCAGGGCCAATGCGGTTGGTCTGACAAGTTTGTGTAATGGGGCCTTATTGACGCCAGTATCGGCCTTCAGCCAATCGCTGCAAACGCGCTGCGGTGGTAGCCTAGGGCCGGGCTGAGCGTTGCGGCTTGCTCAATGTGCTCCACCCAGCCAATGAGGATGATATGGTCGCCCGCGGCCACGCGCTGGTGGGTGCGACATTGCAGCGTGGCCAATGCGCCTGGCAGCAGCGGCACGCCGCCCAAGCCCGTTTGTATCTCCATGCCTGCAAAGCGGTCGTCTATGCGGCTGGCAAAGCGCAGGGCCAAGGCTTGTTGGTCGCTGGCCAAAATGTGTACGGCAAAGTGCTGGCTGTGCTCAAAGGCCTGCAGCGAACGTGAGTGCTTGTCTATGCTCCATAGCACCAGGGGTGGCGTGAGTGAGACGGCGTTGAAAGAGTTCACGGTGAGGCCCACCTGTTGGCCCTCACTGTCGCAGGTGGTGACGATGGTCACCCCGGTGGCAAACTGTGCCAATGCGTGTTTGAGTGCTTGCGGCGCTACGGCTTGGACCGCTTGTGGGGGGTGTTGTGACATGGCGCTAATCTAACGCATGTCACAAGCGTGCGTTGTCTCACACTGCTCGTCCTTAATCATTATTACTTTTGTGTACTATTGGGGGCTATGTTGTTATCGATGAACAGTACGCCCAAGAGCGTGCCTAACTGGGGCCCCAAGGCCATGTTGACGTCACATGTGTTGGCGTATGTGTTGCTTGTTGTCGCCGCATGTGGTGTGGCCGCTCAAGCGCAGGCCAGTGCGCACGCCCTGGGCCGACATGGTGGTTTGCCACCCGATACGGCGGCCAAGCGCCTAGAGCAGTCGATTTGCGGTGACTGGAGCGCACGCATTCCCAAACTCAGCATGGGCATGTGCGCCACATCTGGCCTCATGCCCAGTCAAGGGCGCAGCGTCAAAGGCGAGCCGCTGTACAAGGTGGATGTGCGCGCGGGCTCACCCCAGTTGCGTGTGATGGTGGTGGGCGGCATACACGGCGACGAGCTGACGTCCACTACGGTGGCCATGCACTGGCTGCAGCTCGCCCGCGACAACCCCTCCATTGCCTACTGGCGCTTTATTCCGCTGCTCAACCCCGACGGTATGTTGGCCACGCCCGCGCGGCGTATGAACGACAACGGTGTGGACTTGAACCGCAACTTCCCCACCAAAAACTGGACCGCAGAGACCAAACAATATTGGGAAAAGCGCACCGGGCGTGACCCGCGTCGCTGGCCTGGACCAGCCGCCGGTTCCGAGCCTGAGACCCAATTCTTGTTGAGCGAGATTCAGGCGTTTCAACCCGATTTGATCGTGAGCATCCATGCGCCTTACGGGATTTTGGATTTCGATGGCGCGCTCACGCCCCCCGCCAAGCTGGGCCGCTTGCACCTAGACCGGTTGGGCATTTACCCCGGCTCAATGGGCAATTACGGTTCGCTGGAATACCACGTGCCCGTCGTGACTGTTGAGCTGTTGCACGCCATAGACGCGCCCAGCCCCGATGAGGTGCAGCGCATGTGGGGCGACTTGTTGGCTTGGATGCAAAACCGCTTGCTGTTTGAGCGTTACAGCGACTTGGTGGAGCAAGGCGAGCGCTTGCTCAACGACTGAGTCGCACCGCACCGTGGCGCGCCTTGCACGAGCCCTGCAAGCTTTGCAAATTGTGCAAGTTGTGCGGGTGCGACTCGGGTGTGCAGCCGGCGTCACACCCGTGCCAAGCGGCCTCTAAGTCAGCCTCAAGTGCGCGTAAATCCAAACGCCATATCTGGCGTTTGGCCGCTCATGAGCTCGGCCAGCGCCTTGCCCGAGCCCGCGCCGTGGGTCCAGCCCAGTGTGCCGTGGCCCGCGTTGACCCACAGTTTGTTGAGCTTGGTCTTGCCAATGAGCGGAATATTGGTGGGCGTGGCCGGGCGCAAGCCGCACCAGTAGTGAGGGTTGCCGCCTTGTTCTGGTGTGCGGGTATCGACCACGCCAGGCATCACCTCCTCAACGCGCTGTACCAGCATGTCGCAGCGCCTGCGCGCCAGCGGGGTGTCTAGGCTCAGGTCAAAGCCGCCCAGCTCAATGGTGCCGGCCACGCGCAAGTGGTCGCCCAAGCGCGACATGGCGCACTTGCGCGCATCGTCAATCATGCTCACGGTGGGTGCTTGCTCTGGCTTGAGCAGCGGCAGCGTTGCGCTGTAGCCTTTGCCAGGGTAAATGGGTACGGTGATGCCCACTGTTTGCAGCAACGGTGCTGTGTACGAGCCACAGGCCACCACCACGGCGTCGGCCGCGACACGCGCCACTTTGCCCGTGTGGGCATGGCGCAGGTGCACAGCATCAATGGCGTTGCCGCTGCGCTCCAAGCGCTCCACATGTTGGTTGTACTGAAACTGTACGCCTGCGGCCTCGCAGTGCTCGGCCAGCGCAGCCGTGAAGACTTGTGCGTCGCCTGACTCGTCGCTCTCGGTGTAGGTGCCACCCGTGATGCGGTGGGCAAATGGGGCGAGTGCGGGCTCAATGCGCAGCAGCTCCTCGCGGTTGACCACGCGGCGCTGCACGCCAAAGGTTTGCATCAGCTCGGCGGCTTGTGCCGCGCCGTCAAACGAGGCTTGGTCGCTGTAGTAATGCGCAATGCCCTTTTCCAAGCGGTTGTACGCAATGCCGGTATGCGCCACCACGTCGCGCAGCGCTTGGTGGCTGTAGGCGCCTAGGGCGACCAGTTGCTTGACGTTGCGGTGAAAGGCGCTGTCTGTGCATTGCGCCAAAAACTGCAGGCCCCAACGCCATTGCTTCCAGTCCAGTTGCGGGCGAAACAGCAGCGGTGCGGTGTCGTCAAACATCCACTTGAGGGTTTTCAGGGGCGCGTCTTTGTTGGCCCAGGGTTCGCAGTAGCTCACCGAAATTTGGCCTGCGTTGGCAAAACTGGTTTCCATGGCTGCGCCGCTTTGGCGCTCGATCACAGTCACGTCGTGGCCCAGTTGGCGCAAATGCCAGGCGGTGCTCACGCCAATAATGCCCGCGCCTAAAACTACTGCATGCATAACCAAAGCCTTTGGAATGTGTAAATCGGGAAATTTGCCACATTATGGGGATATACCCTTGTATAAATGAAGCTGGATTAACTAAATAATGTTTTCATCTAATTTACTAATAGTACGGGTGCGGGCCCAAGCACACGTGCACACAGCGTCAATCACATGAACAACCTTGATCCACAGGCCTTAGAGTGTCTGGCCGCCATCGTTGAAGAGGGCGGCTTTGAGCGTGCGGCCCAACGCCTCAACATCACCCAGTCTGCGGTGTCCCAGCGCCTGCGCGCATTGGAGGCGCAGGCTGGCACCGTGTTGGTGGTGCGCAGCCGGCCCTTGCGCGCCACAACGGCTGGGCAACTGTTCATCAAGCACACCAAAATGCTGCGCTTGCTGCGCGCCGACCTAGAGCGCGAATGGCGCGACATCGCGCCCGGGCATGAAGGCAGCGGTAGAGAAGACGAAGGCGTGTCGGTGGCCATCAACGCCGACAGCATTGCCACATGGGCCTTGCCAGCGCTGGACAGTTTGGCGCGCTCGGGTGCTCCCGTTGAAATCATTGCCGACGACCAAGCCTTCACCCAAGACTGGTTGCGCCAGGGGCAGGTGATGGGCTGTGTGACCTCTATGAACCAAGCCTTGCGCGGCTGTCGCATGGTGGCCTTGGGCAGCATGGAGTACATCGCCGTGGCCGCGCCCGAGTATGCGCACAGTCACTTGGCAGGTGGCTTGACCGCGCACAACTTTCACCGCCAACCGTTTGTCGCGCACAACCGTAAAGACGATGTGCCACGCGAGTTTGTTGCCCATGCGTTTGGTCTCAATGCACCCGCGGTGCGACGTGTGTTCACCCCGTCGTCCAATGCGCAAGTGCGCGCCACCATTGCAGGTTGGGGCTTGGCCGTGTTGCCGCGCTTGCTGGTGCAAGAGCAGCTGGACGCAGGTGCCTTGGTGCATTTGGTGCCTGGTTACAGCCACTGGGTGGACTTGTACTGGCACTGCTGGAACCTAGACTCGGCCGTGCTGGCCAACCTGAGCACCTCCCTGGGCGACGCCGCACGTTTGAGTTTGCGCGCACCCAGCGACGGCTAACATTCGGGCGCGCGCTCACAGGGCTGAGTGATGCGGCGTCATGTTGTGTTGTGTTGTGTTGCGCAGCCCTGCTTGGGCCGATGTGGGTGTGTGTCTGGCGGCTTGGGGTCGCGCCAGGGTGCATCAGCAGGCCCCGCGCTTAGGACGCTGGGGCCGCGAGCGCACTGCGCGCCATGGTCTGCAGCAACCACTGGTGGGGTGGGCTTTGTGAATGGTGTCTGTGCCACAGCGCATCCACGTGCACCTCGGGCACCTTCAGGGGCAGCTCACGCACCACCAGGGCGCGGCCCATGCCTGTGGTGTCTACAAAGTGAGCCGGCAGTACCGTGAGCAAGTCCGAGCTGGCCACCACGCGCCCGGCGGTGAAAAACTGGTTCACAGTCATCACCACGCGGCGCTGCCTGCCCAACATGCGCAAGGCCTCGTCCACAAAACCAAAGGGCTTGCCCGAGAAGCTCACCAACAGGTGCCGCGCGCTGCAGTAATCGTCAAGGCTCAGGCCCGGCAAGCTGGCCATGGGGTGCTCGCGGCGCATGACCACCACATAGCGTCCGCTGTACAGGCGCTGAAACGCAAAGCTGGGCAAGGCTTCTTGCAAGTGCACAGCGGCCAGTTCGGCCATGACACCGGGGAAGTGGCCAATGGCCATGTCGGCTTCGTGCGTTTCCAGCAAGCGGCGCGGGTCGCGCGTGGTCAGGGGCAGTACGCGCAGGCTCACGCCCGGGGCTTGCGTGTTGAGGGTGTGTACCACTGCGGGCATGAGTTTGGCTGCTGTGGCATCCGACATGGCCAGCATGAAGGTGTCGCTGGCGGTGGCGGGGTCAAATTGGCCGGGTGCAATCGAGTCGCGCAACTGCGTGAGCGCACTGCGCACCGCTGGCCATAGGGCCACGGCTTTGGGTGTGGGCTCTATGCCGTAGCCGCTGCGACGCACCAAGTCGTCTTGCAAGGCTTCGCGCAAGCGGCGCAAGGCGTTGCTCACGGCGGGTTGCGTCATGGCCAAGTTGTCGGCGGCGCGTGTGAGGTTGCGCTCGGACATGACCTCGTCAAACACCCGCAGGAGGTTGAGGTCTAGTTGGCGAAAGCTGGTGGGTTTGTGGACCATACATTCACATTATGAATGTTATCCATTACAACAATAAATTGGAAAGAATCTAGGGTTTACCCTATAGTTCACCCATTGCTGAAACCAATCAGTATTTTTCAAACCCCGAGAAACACCATGTCTACACATACTGTTAACGCCTTGTCTGCCGCCGCACTGCGCCCAGCACGTGCACCCCGTCCCCAAGCGCCTGCACTGACAGCTGCCTTGCTGGCCGCTGTGACTGCGCTGGCCGTTGTATTGGCCGACCGCTACATCAGCGTGCTCACCGAGAACTACTTGATGGCCGCTTGGTTGTTGATGTGGGCTGTTGTATTTGTTGCTTTTGTGGGCTTGCGTCCTGCTGCACGCCGCGTGGCTGTGCGTTTGCAAGCCATTGCCAACCGCTACGCTGCGCACCTGGCTGAGCAGCGCTCACAAGCGCGCTTCATGGAAATGGCCGAGCGCGACCC
>JANREF010000056.1 GCA_030726195.1 Burkholderiaceae bacterium
GGGCCAAGCTGCGCCCACTGGTGTTAGGTTCGAGACGTTATTTTCTCACGCTTAAGCGCGAAAACCGAGGCACGGCGCGATAAGGCCTGGCAAAGCCTGCGCAAACCTTGGTGTGCGTTCGGTTTCTCTGCGTTGCGCTGCGTGTCAGGCCTGCAGCTGGGCTTGGCACTGAACGGCCGAGCAAGGGCGCTCAGCGTGCCAAGAAGTCCTCAATCATGGCGGCCAGCGTTTCGGGCTGGTCGTGGTGCAGCATGTGGCCCACGTCGTCCATGCATGCAATGCTCAGATTCGGTATGTGTTGTACGCGTTGCATGAACTCGTCGCGCGTGAACTTGTTTTTCCACCACGTTTGTAAGCTGTCCTCTTGTGCGTGCACAAACAAAGTGGGCGCTGTGATGCGTTGGTAGCAGGCGATGGCTTCGTCGACTTGGAATAGGTTGGCCCCCACCACCTTGTGCGCAGCATGGCCTAGTACTTGCCATTGGTCCGGCGCGGTCATTTCCGACCATTCACCTGCTAGCCATTGGGCTTTGTCTAGGCCCAGGCGTGGGTTGGTTTTCATCAGCCTCGCGACCACGGCCTCGTGGCTGGGGTAGCTGCGCAAGTCCATGTCGCCGCGGCCAAATTTGGCCAGCTCGTCCAGCCACTGCGCATAGCGTGTGGGTGCTTGCGCAGGCCGTGAGCCCGCCAAACCAAAGCCTTCGAGGTTGACCAGGCGGCGAATCCGCTCAGGGCGCACACCCGCATACATGGTGGCAATGTGTCCGCCCATGCTGTGGCCCACCAAGTCCACGGCTTGGCCGGGTGCGAGCAGGTCCAGCAAGGCGTCCAAGTCGCCCAAGTAGTCTGCAAACCAAAAGTTGTCCGTGTTGGGTGTGCTCGTTAGGCCAAAGCCGCGCCAGTCGGGTGCCACGATCCATCGGTCTTGCGCCAGCGCATCGACCATGAATTGAAACGAAGCACCCACATCCATCCATCCGTGTACCAATACCAGTGGCGGCACGCTAGGCTGGGGTGCGCCCCAACTGCGGTAGTGGTAACGCAGGTGACGAATTGGAACGAAGTGGCTGTGGCTGGCGCGTTTTACTTGGTACATTGCTCTCATCTTAGGAGAGAAAAGCCGTGCCCAAAACCGCCAAGCGTCAACCGAGAGACAGCCGCGCAGCCCCAGAGGCCGACCACTACCAGGCCATGTGGGCGTCGTTTCGCTGGCATGTACCCAAGCGTTTCAATATGGCGCAGTGGTGTGCAGCCCGCTGGGCCGCTTTGCCGGATGCCGACAATCGGGTGGCCATCATCAACCAAACGCCCGCCTCGACGGGTTTGGGGCCAGCCACCAGTCACAGCTATGCGCAGCTGTATGCGCAGGCTTGCCAGCTGGCCCACGGCTTGGTCGCCTTGGGCATACAGCCAGGGCAGCGCGTGGCCATTGTCATGCCGCAGCGCTTTGAGACTGCGGTGGCCTACATGGCCGTGTTGCAGTTGGGGGCTGTGGCCATGCCGCTGTCGCAGTTGTTTGGTGTTGATGCGCTGCAATACCGCCTGCAAGACAGCCAAGCTCACGCCGCCATTGTGGATGGCAGTACCGTACAGGCGCTTTTAGAGGCCGCACCAGCTTGCGCAGATTTGAAGCACGTGGTGGCCGTGGATACAGATGGAGACGGAGATGGAGATGGAGGTGGCCGCTTGACAGCGTCTAACGCAGCCGTGGCTGTGCACGCGTGGGAGCGCGTGGTGGGGGCCCATGCCACCACATTCGATGTGTATGACACGCTGGCAAGCGACCCTGCCGTTTTGATTTATACCAGCGGCACCACGGGCAACCCCAAAGGTGCGCTGATTCCGCACAGTGCGCTCATTGGCAACTTGACGGGGTTCATCTGCAGCCAAAACTGGTTTGGCTACAACCCATC
>JANREF010000057.1 GCA_030726195.1 Burkholderiaceae bacterium
GTGAATCAAGCCCACACCCGTGAGCTTGCTACCACCAATTTTTGCACCAGCAGCGTTTTCAGTCTTATCGTTTTTGAAACCAGCGTAGACCGAAGTGCGCTTGGACATGGCGTAGTTGGCATAAACGCCAAAACCAGAGGATTCAGACACTTTGGCTCCAGCATTGGTCTCTGTTTCGCCACTTTCGTAGCCCAAGGAAACGGACATGGCACCCATGGGAATGGTCACACCCAGAGTCATGCCTGTAGAGTCGTTACCGCTGTTGGCGCCATCAGTCGTGCTTTGACCGATCGAAATGGCAGCCGCGCCAAGATCGTAGGCAGCAGAGATGTTGGTGATGTCACCGCGTGCTGCGCTTTGTTGAGCCAGCGCAAGCTTCAACGGACCTGCACCATAAGACAACATCACGGCATTGATGTCTTTAGCGTCGGCTGCTTTGCTTTCTTTGAGCGAAGTAGATGCGGTCAAAGAAACACCCGACATGGTGGGCGACACGTACTTGATGGTATTGGCACCACGCACGTCATAACCGGGCATACCGCTGGGCGTGAAGCTGGTGTCGCCAGCGGTGGAGCTTTGACCCAAGTCATCATTGAAGGCGGTGTAAGTACGGCCCATGTGAACGGTACCGAACCCACCAGTCAAACCAACAAAAGCATTACCGAGGTAAGCGCCACTGTCGGTGCCGGTGTCAATGTTGAAACGCTGTTCGAAAGCAAAAACAGCCTTCAAGCCACCGCCCAAGTCTTCAGCGCCAGCAAAAGTCAGGCGGCTGCCAGTCACAGTGCCGTTAGCCAGCTGGGTACCAACGCTGCTCTCGGTACCGTCAGCAGCAGTTACCTTGTTATTGATAAGCGCGGCGTCAATGCGACCAGAGAGGGTCACTTGGGCCATAGCGGCGGAGGAGACTGCAACAGCAGCCAAAGCAATCAGGGTCTTTTTCATTGAGAAGTTCTCCAAGGTTGAAAAAAGAGGTTCGGGGATTTCTGCCCCCTCACCAACCTCCGTATTTGGAAGTTGCTACTATTCAACCAGAACAAACCGCACACGAATATGACAGGCCGTCACTTTTAGGGAAAACCCGCCCCCTATTGTCGCATTACAGCAACATAATGCAAAAATGACAATTGATTCAGGGACTTATGTCACCTTTATCAACTTCGACTTGAGGATTCCATGAGCACCCCTTTCATCGCCGCCGCCGACAGCGCCTTGCGCACCCTCTTTGCCGCTCACCGCAGTGCAGCGCCCCGCCCTGTCCCGGCGGCCCCCACACCTGAGCTGACTGCCGATGAACAAGCCTTGTCGGGCGCGCTCATGCGCGTGAACCACGTGGGAGAGGTGTGCGCCCAAGCTTTGTACAGCGCCCAAGCCTTGGCCGCTCGCTTGAGCCGCGCGCCCGACCGGGAGTCTTTGGCTCGCCAACTCGAAGCCGCCGGACACGAAGAGACCGACCACCTCGCTTGGACGGAGGCCCGCATGCAAGAGTTGGGCAGTCGCCCTTCCCTGCTCAACCCGCTGTGGTACGCCGGCGCCTTTGGCATTGGTTTGGCGGCCGGTTTGGCTGGTCGGGCTGTGAGTCTGGGTTTTGTGGTGGAGACCGAGCGCCAAGTGGAAGCGCACTTGGAAAGCCATCTGGACCGCCTACCCGCACAAGACCACGATTCGCGGGCCATCGTGCGCCAAATGGCCGCCGACGAAGCCCGTCACGCGAGCGAAGCTCAGCGCTCAGGTGGTGTGACCCTGCCGGCGCCGGTTCAGGGCGTGATGCGCGCCGCTGCCAAGGTCATGACGACGGTGGCGCACCGCATCTGAATCAGGCCACCACCTCAAAGCTGGTGGTGATCTCGGCGGTTTTGCCGAGCATGATGCTGGCCGAGCAGTATTTGTCGTGGCTCATGGCGATGGC
>JANREF010000058.1:0-4343 GCA_030726195.1 Burkholderiaceae bacterium
TGGCTCAAGGTGCATTACACGGCTGAGTTCTACGCTGCCAACATGACGGTAGAAATGGGCGACACGGACAAGCTGCGTGTGCTGTACGGCGACGCGTTAGAAATGGGCATCACCTTTGAGGCGCCAGACGTGAACCGTGGTGTGTACCGCTTTGAACCCGTCACTGATCAAAGTGTGCGTTACGGCTTGGGCGCCATCAAGGGCTCTGGCGAACAAGCCATTGAGTCTATTGTGGCCGCGCGCAACGAGGGTGGCCCGTTCAAGTCCTTGTTCGACTTTGCCGCCCGCGTGGACAAAGGCCGCGTGAACAAGCGCACGGTGGAGGCGCTGATCAAAGCCGGTGCATTCGACAGCATTGATTTGAACCGCGCATCGTTGCTTGCCAGTGTGGAGCGCGCATTCGACTACGCTGCTGCGCAGGCGGCCAATGCCGACCAAGTGGGCTTGTTCGACATGGGCGATGACGATCACGGCTCCAGCACACAAGAACCCGACATGGTGCAAGCCACGCCTTGGAGCGTGAAAGAGCGACTCACACTGGAGAAGACGGCCGTTGGCTTTTTCTTATCGGGCCATTTGTTTGACGAAGTGGCCGCTGAGGTGCGCCAATTTGCCAAGCTCAAAATTGGCGACTTGGTGGACTCGCGTGACAGCTTGGTACTCGCTGGCATTGTGACCGAGCTGCGTGTGATTTCTGGTCAGCGTGGGCGCTTGGGCTTGTTCAAGCTGGATGACAAGTCCGGCGTGATCGAGGCCGCGGCCGACGAAAACCTGCTGAACTTGCACCGCAACTTGCTCAAAGACGACGAATTCATTGTGGTGCAAGCCGTCGCCCAGCCCGACCGTTTCTCGGGCGGCATACGCCTGAAGATTCAGCAGGTCTGGAGCCTGGCCGACGCACGCTGTCGCTTTGGTAAATATTTGCAAGTGAGCGTGAACGGGCAAGCGCCCAATGTGCGCCAACTGGTGAGCGACTTTCCTGCACGCACCGAGTACACGCCCGAGGGCGATGTGGTCAAAGGGCTGCGCGTTCGCATGCGCTTGTTGCGCAACGGTGCGCACTGCGAGTTGCAGCTGGGTGAGAAAGCACGCTTCTTTCCAACAGACGCTGCGCTGGCATCGTGGGCGGCCAACGCACACGGGCAAGACGCCCGTGTGGTGTATGAGTAAGGATTAGGCGGCGGTCTCTGTCACCACGGTTGTGATGGGTCCGTTGCCACTGAAGCGGTCTAGCAACAGGTAGATCACAGGTGTGATGAACAGTGTCACCACTTGCGACAAGATCAGACCACCCACCACGGCCAAACCAAGTGGCTGGCGCAGCTCGGCGCTGGCACCATGGCCCAATGCGATAGGCAGCGCACCAATGGCTGCCGTGAGCGTGGTCATCATGATGGGCCTGAAGCGCAGCAAACACGCTTGGCGAATGGCTTGTGCGGCTGGTATGCCTTGGCTGCGCTGCGCATCCAGTGCAAAGTCAATCATCATGATGGCGTTTTTCTTCACGATACCAATGAGCATGAGCAGGCCAATGGTGGCAATGATGGTGATGTCTTGTCCAAACAATTGCAGCGTGAGCAAGCCACCAACCACCGCAGAGGGCAAGCCCGCCAGGATGGTGATGGGGTGTATGAAGCTCTCGTACAGCATGCCCAGCAAAATGTAAATCACCACCACAGCTGCCAGCAGCAGTACCACTTGGCTGGTTTGTGATTCTTTAAACACGGCGGCTTCACCGCCATAGCTGGTGATGATGTTGGTGGGTAGGCCCAGCTCTTTCACATAGCCGTCCAGCGCTTGTGTGGCCTGGCCCAGCGGGGTGCCAGTGGCCAGGTTGAAGCTGATGGTGACGGCTTGTAGCTGCCCTTGGTGGTTGATGCTGGTGGGGCCTAGGCTGCGCTTGACGCTGGCAAAGGCAGACAGCGGCACCAATTCACCGCTGGCAGTGCGCAGGTGCAGCTGCATCAAATCCAGTTCGCTTTGGTTGTTGGGGTTGTCTATGGTCAAAATGACCGACCAGGTGCCCGCGTCGGTGTAAATGCTGGCGACTTGGCGCTCGCCAAATGCCGAATACATCATGTTGCGCAGTGACTGGCTGGTGATGCCCAGCAGCTGGGCACGCTCGCGGTCCACCACCAGCTCGGCCTGCAGTGCGCCGCGCTCGGAGTCGCTGGTCACGTCGGCAAAACGGTCGTCGTCTTTGAGCTTGTCCATGACCTTGTTGGCCCAGTCGCTCAGTGCGCTGCCGCTGACGCTTTGCAAGGTGTATTGGTATTGGCTGCGGCTGGCTCGACCGCCCACACGCAGGTTTTGCATGGGTATGAAAAACACCTTCACGCCTGCAACGCCAGAGGTCGCACGGCGCAGCTCGCCCAGCACGGTTTTCAAGTCACCGCGCTCGTCTTTGGGCTTGAGCGTGATGAACATGCGCCCGCTGTTCCCGCCAAACACGGCCGCGGCCATGCTGGCCACGGCAGGGTGCTTTTGGGTGCGTGCGGCCACGTCGTCCAACAAGCGCTGCATGGTTTCAGGGCCGACATCTTCGGCGCCCACCACGCTGGCCATGACCTGGCCAATGTCCTCTTGCGGGAAAAAGCCTTTGGGCATACTGATGAACAAGCCCACAGTCAAGGCCACGCTACCCAGCGTCACGCCCAGCATGGTGCGCTTGTGCACCAAGGCCCAGTCTAGCGCCCGCGCATAGCCGCGCAGCGTGGCTTGAAACAAGTCTTCAAACCATTGCGTACTGCGGTGTGCCCAGCTGTCGTTGGCGCTGTTGTGCGCGTTGTCACTTGCATGCGCGACATCGTTCGCTGTCAAGAAACGGCTGCACAACATGGGCACCAGGGTGAGAGACACCACGGCCGACACCATGATGGCCAGGCCCACGATGACCGCAAATTCGTGGAACAACAAGCCCAGCGTGCCAGGCATGAAGAAAATGGGTATGAGTACCGCCACCAACGAGATGGAGATGGACACGATGGTGAAAGCCACCTCGCGCGCGCCCCTGATGGCTGCGGCGAAAGGTTCCATACCGTTTTCGATGTGGCGCACGATGTTCTCGAGCATCACAATGGCGTCGTCCACCACCAAGCCCACGGCCAGCGTAATGCCCAGCATGGAGATGTTGTCCAAGCTGTAATCAAAGTAATACAGCAGCGACATGGCCGATATCAAAGACACCGGAATCGACAGCGTGGGTATGACGGTGGCCCACACACGGCGTAAAAACAAGAAGATCACCAAGACCACCAAGGCAATGGTGAGCGCGAGGGTGAAGTAAATGTCGTTGAGTGCATCTCGAATAGACACGCCCCTGTCGTTCAGGGTGTGCAGCGTCACGGCGCTGGGCAGCTGGCCTTGTAGCTTGGGTATGGCGCTGTAAATGGCGTCGATCACGGCCACGGTGTTGGCGTCAGGTTGGCGTTGCACTGCCAAAATGACCGACGGCGTGCCGTTGTACCGGCTCAGCGAACTTTCATTTTCTGAGCCGTCGCGAATCAAGGCCACGTCTCGCAAGTACACCGGCGTGCCGCCCTTGACGGCCACGATCAACTCGCGAAACTGTGCCGCGCTTTTGAGCTGGGTGTTGGACTCGATGATCAGCGTTTGCGCCGGGCCCGTAATTTGGCCCATGGGTGAGTTGGCGTTGGTTGCACGAATGGCGTTGGCCACATCGTCCAGCGTAAGGCCGCGCAGCGCCAGTTCTTCTGGCTTGGCTTGCACGCGCACGGCGTAGCGCTTGGCACCCCACACCGTGACTTGCGCCACACCGTCTATGGTGGACAGTGAAGGGGAGACCAAATTTTCTGCGAAGTCTGTGACTTGCGTGAGGCTCATGGTTGGTGAGCTCAGCGCCAAAATCAATACAGGCGCATCTGCAGGGTTGACCTTGCGGTAACTGGGCAGGTCGTCCATTTCTGAGGGCAGGGCGCGTTGCGTACGAAGCAACGCGGCTTGTACATCGCCTGCTGCTGCGTCTATGTCACGGTCTGGGTTGAACTCCAGCGTGATGGAGGTGCGCCCCAGCGAGCTGGTGGAGGTGATGGCATTCACCCCGGCGATGGTGGAGAACTGTTTCTCAAGCGGCAGCGCCACCGAGCGCGCCATCGTCTCTGGGCTGGCGCCATTGAGCCTGGCCGATACGTTGATGGTGGGTGTGTCGTAGCGCGGCAAGGCCGCCACAGGAATTTTGCCCAAGGCAGCCGCACCGACAGCAATGAGGGCGATGTTGAGCAGCACGGTCATGACCGGGCGGCGGATGAACAGTTCAGTTAAGGTCATGATCAGGCCTTACTGTTGTGGCTGGGTGGCATTGTTGGCGCTGCTGCCCTTGCCGC
>JANREF010000058.1:4443-8145 GCA_030726195.1 Burkholderiaceae bacterium
TCGCGCAGCATGGCACCAGGTTTGACGTTTTGTCGTCCTTCAACCACCACTTTGTCGCCCGCGGTCAAACCGGACACGGCGACGGTTTCACCCATGGTGTGCAACACGCGCACGGGTTTGACCTGTGCTTTGCCCGCATCGTCCATAACGAACACGGTGCTGCTGGTGTCCGACAGCACCAAGGCGCTTTGCGCGATGGTGGCCACGTTGGGCAGTGTGGCCACGTTCAAGTTGATGTCCACAAACTGGCCAGGCCACAGCGTTTGTTTGGTGTTGGGCAAGCTGGCTTTCAAGGTGAGCATGCCCGTGGCGGGATTGACCAAGTTGTCGATGAGGCTGAGTTGCCCCATGTGCACAGTGTTGTCCACGCCGGGGTTGCTGCTGGCCAAGCGCACGCTTACAGGGCGGCCTGTGCCGGCTGCTACTACGGCGCTGAGCGCCGATTCGGGCAGTGAAAACTGCACAGCAATGGGGTCGAATTGGGTGAGTGTTGCCAACGCGGTAGCGCCAGCGCCGGCGCTGACCAGGCTGCCGGGGCTTACATCTATGGCGCCCACGCGGCCTGCGAATGGGGCGCGTATTTGGTACAAGCTCAGTTGCACTTGTTGCGCGCGCACAGCCGCTTCGTCGGCTGCGACTTGGGCTTGTTGCGCGCCCACTTGCGTTTGCGCGCTGTCTACGGCGCTGCCAGAGACAAAGTTTTGGCGTTGCAAGTCTTGTGCGCGGCTGAGTTGGCGCTGCAAGTCGGCCAAGGTGGCTTGAGATTTAGCGAGTTGGGCTTGTGCTTTGGCCAAATCCGCTTGAATCGAGCGGGTATCGAGCTCAAACAACAAGGCATTGGCGGCGACGGTGGCCCCCTCTTTGACCGCGATACGCCGAATCATGGCACTCACCTGCGAACGAATCAGCACGGACTGCTGCGCCACCACAGCGCCTGAGGCTTGCAGCGACATGGGCACATCGCCCAACGTCACCTGTTGAATACTCACAGGCGTTGGGCCACCAAAGCCGCCGCGCTGGCCACCAGCGGGCGCGCCGCCGGGCTTGGCCCCCGGTTTGCTGCCGTCCTTGGCCAGCTGCTGTGTGTGCTGGGGTTGTAAGCCACTGGGCAACCACGATGGCGCCAACCAATACACCGCAGCACCTGCCGCGGCCAGCGCCGCTACCAAACCAGTTAATTTAGAGAGTTTCATCGTTGACAAGTGCCTGCTGTGCGGGTAACAGCACCCGCGAGGCTTAGCATAGCCAAAAGCCAGTGGGTTTGCTTGTCTGTCTTGTAAATATTGTGGCTGGAGCAGGCTATGGCCGCTGGGCTGCCCGGCTCTGTGCGTTCGCCTGGGGGTCAGTCTTTGGGCCTGAAGCGAATAATCATGGGTGAGGGCACTGTTCCATTGGTGTCACGCGGCAAGCTGACCGTGCGGTCTATGGCCCGCAGCACAGCCTCGTCCCAGCGCGCAGAGCCGCTGGATTGGAGCAGTTTCCGACCAATGATCTCGCCTGTGGGCTGGGTGGTGACTTCGACCTCCGCAGCCGGATTGCCTGCCACCACATCGGTAAAGACGATATTGGGGCGAATGGCTGCCACAACACGCCCAGCATAGGTCGCGCTGGGGCCGCTGGCGCGTGCGGCCGAGCCCGTTTGGCCTGCTTTGCCTGCCAAGCCGCTGAGGCGTTCCAATTGTTGTTTGCGCAGCTGGTCTTTGAGGGCTTGTTCTTTTTGCGCTTGCTCTTTGCGCGCGCGCTCGGCGGCCCGTTGTTGCGCTGCGGCCTTTTCCTTGGCCGCTTTCTCCTTGGCTGCCTTCTCCTCAGCGGCCTTCTCCCGTGCTGCCTTTTCTTTTTCGGCTTTGTCTTTAGCTGCTTTCTCCTGGGCGGCCTTTTCTCTCGCCAGCTTTTCAGCCAGTTGTTTTTCTTGCGCCTCAAGCGCCCGCTGTTTTTCTAGGGCAATGTCTGCCGCGCTGGGGCCTTGTGGCTCAGGTGGGGGAGCGGGTTGCGCCGCAGGCGCAGGCTCAGCGGGCTGAACTGTTTCAGCGGGCTGCGGTGGTTCGGGCTGGGGCGGCGGCTCGGGTGGGGGCTTTGGGGGGGGCTCAGGCGCGGGTGGGGCGCTGGCCACTGGAATGTCAGACCACAGCTCTACGTCAAAGCTGGCGCTGGCTTGTGTTTGTTGCCACGCAACACCCCAGGTCAGCGCGAGCACCAGCAAGCTGTGCACGGCCAGGGCCATGACCACAGGCATTCCCCAGCGCGCCTGCGCCGGTGGTTTGAGTGCGGTGTGGGTGTGTTGTGGGGACGGCATGGTGTAAGCCCGGCGACGGCGGCCTTTGGAGCGCGTTAACGCTCGGCGTTGACGGACAGCGCCACGCGGCTCAAGCCTGCGCGTTGCAAGGTGTCCATGACGTCGACCACGGCTTCGTATTTCACGGCCTTGTCGGCACTGATGACCACGGCCAAGGCCTGAGTGGGGGATGAGTTGGCCGTTGCATCGCGCGTGGAGCGATTTTGGTTGGCCAAATCGAGCACGCGCTGGGCGAGGTCTTTGATATCCACGGCTACCGTTTGTTTGTCAGCACGCACTTGCAAGCTGGCGTCTTTGGACACCAGTACTTGAATGACGCGGTCGGGCTGGCGCGGCGCTTGGCCAACGGTTGGCAGCTCGATCATGCTGGGCGTGATGAGCGGTGCCGTGACCATGAAGATGATCAGCAGCACCAACATCACGTCGATGAAAGGCACCATGTTGATTTCATTCATGGTGCGCCGGCTGCGGCGTTTGTTACGCATCAAAGAGGCCATGGTGTGCGCCTCTTAAGTGGGTGTTTGTGCGCTCAAGTTGCGCTGCAAAATGTTAGAGAACTCGTCTGCAAAGGTGTCCATGTGGCTGGCAGCACGGTCAACATTGGTCGAGAAGCGGTTGTAGGCCACCACTGCGGGGATGGCGGCGAATAGGCCAATGGCGGTGGCCACCAGCGCCTCTGCAATGCCGGGGGCCACGGTAGCCAGTGTGACCGACTCCAGTGCCGCCAAGCCGGTGAAGGCGTGCATGATGCCCCACACCGTGCCGAACAAGCCCACATAGGGTGATACAGAGGCCACAGAGCCTAGGAACGACAGTTGGGCTTCCATGGCGTCGACTTCGCGCTGGAAACTCGCACGCATGGCGCGTTGGGCACCCTCTAGCAACACATTGGTTTCTGCAATGCGGCGTTCACGCAGCTTTAAAAATTCGCGCATGCCAGCCGCAAAAATGCGTTCCATGGGACCGGTGCCATTGGTTTTTTGAATGGCAGCGGTGTACAGGTCGTGCATGCTGGTGCCAGACCAAAATGCTTGCTCAAATGCGGCGTTGCGCTTGTGTACGGCGTTGAGGCTGGCCGCTTTGCCAAATATCACAGCCCAACTGGCCACAGATACGCCGAGCAGCAACACGACAACGGCTTGAACCACCCAGCTGGCGTTGAGTAACAGGTGAACAATATCTAGGTCTTGGTTCATAACAATGTGTTGTTCTAAGGGCGGTTGCGAGAGGCTGCGATCAGTAACGGTCAGTGGCAATGAGTGGCAGTGAGTGGCGGGTCGAGGCCACCCGTTGTTTACTTAGAGTCTAGCAAGACGTTTTGCAGCGTCTGGCTTAAAGCCAACGGCAGGCGCGCGGGTTTGATGGTTGAGCTGCTGACCCAGCCGATGCGAATGCTGGCTTCGCACAAC
>JANREF010000058.1:8245-9643 GCA_030726195.1 Burkholderiaceae bacterium
GGGTTTGATGGTTGAGCTGCTGACCCAGCCGATGCGAATGCTGGCTTCGCACAACAGGGCAGCATCCAGCCAAGCAGACTGCGCCAGCACCAGGCTGGCCTTGCCGCATTGGCTGAGCGTGGTGGTGACCAGCAACGCGTCATCCAAACGACTGGGTAGATGGTAACGCACCTGGGTCTCGCTCACCACAAACATGCCGCCCAATGTTTCTTTGATGTGGGCTTGTTGCAGACCCAGGGCGCGCAGCCACTCGGTACGTGCCCGTTCAAAGAACTTGAGGTAGTTGGCGTAAAACACGATACCGCCTGCATCGGTGTCCTCCCAATACACGCGCACGGGCCACTGGTGGTGTGCTGCGTTGGCGCGGGCTTGGCTTGGCATGGTTGTGGGCTTCACTTATAAGACTTGTTCAAGCCTAGCCACGGCG
Organism: Burkholderiaceae bacterium; assembly: GCA_030726195.1. Classification (GTDB taxonomy): domain Bacteria; phylum Pseudomonadota; class Gammaproteobacteria; order Burkholderiales; family Burkholderiaceae_C; genus RS62. Next base: position 8,673 of record JANREF010000058.1, read on the forward strand.
GTTTGCAGTTGCGCCATGCTGTTGGCGGTTGAGAAGCGGATGAAGTTGTGGTTGAAGCTGCCCCCAAAGTCGTGACCCGGCGTGGACGCTATGCCGGCGCGTTTCATCAGCTCGAAGGCAAACGTCCAGCTCCCTCCGGCTTGCTCGGGGGTGCTGGGCGCAATGCCCCATTTGTCACATGCGGCTTCGCAATTGGCATAGGCATAGAAGGCGCCGTCGGGCATGACTGGGACGGTCAGGCCCAGGCGGTTGAGTTGCGGAATGAAGTAGTCGCGCCTGGCCTTGAAGGCGGCGCGCCGGCGCTCGTATTCGGCCAGCGTATCGGGTTCAAAGCACGCCAGTGCGGCGTACTGGCTGATGGCGCTGGGGCATATGAACAGGTGTTGCGCCAAACGCTCAACCACTGGCACCAGTTGGGGGGGCAGTACCAGCCAGCCCAAGCGCCAGCCGGTCATGTTGAAGTATTTGGAAAAGCTGTTGACGCTGATGACGTCGTCGCCCAAGCCGTCATCCAAGCCCAATGCGCTGTGGCCAAACGCGTCGTCAAAACTCAGGCCCAAGTAAATTTCATCAACAATTGTGAACCCACCTTTGCCGCGCACGGTTTGAGCCACCCGGGTGAGTTCGTCTCGTGCGATGGAGGTGCCCGTGGGGTTGCTAGGCGAGGCCAGCAACACGCCGCGTGTGCGCTCGCCCCAGGCTTGCTCGATTTGCGCAGCGGTGAGTTGGAAGCGTTGCTCGGGTGTGGTGGGCAGTTGGATAGCTACACCATCGGCGGCCGCTACAAAGTTGCGGTTGCAGGGGTAGCTGGGGTCCGGCATGAGGACTTCATCGCCAGGGTTGACCAGCGCCAAACATGCCAGATGCAAGGCCGCTGATGCGCCGGCTGTGACGGCAATGCGAGCGGGGTCTATGTGCAGGCCAAAGCGCGTGGCGTACCAGCCGCTGATGGCTTCGCGCAGCGGTGCGAT
>JANREF010000059.1 GCA_030726195.1 Burkholderiaceae bacterium
TCACTGATTTTGAGATCCGCGGTGTGCCCAGCCTGTGGTGTGTCGCTCGATGTAGTCGAACAGCTCGTACATGATCATGGCCATGGCGCCCACCACGACCAAGCCGCCAAAGGCCAAGCCCATTTGCATGGCTGAGCCAGCGGAAATGAGTAGGTAGCCAATGCCCTCGTTGGAGGCTGTCATCTCGGACACGGTGGTACCCACAAACGCCAAGGTGATGGCAATTTTGAGTGAGCCAAAGAAGTAGGGCAGCGAGCGGGGCAGGCCCACCTTCATCAAAATGTCCCAGCGTTTGGCGCCCAAGACGCGCAGCACATCTTCTAGCTCGGGCTCCAAGGTGGCCAAGCCCGTGGCAATGTTGACCATGATGGGGAAGAAGCTGATGAGAAACGCCGTGAGCACTGCTGGCCCCACACCGATACCAAACCACACCACCAAAATGGGGACGAAAGCCGCTTTGGGCAGTGCGTTGAATGCCGTCATGAGGGGGTAGACGGCGGCGTAGGCAATGCGTGAGCTGCCCACGATGAAGCCCAGTAACACGCCCACGACGATGGCAATGCCGAAGCCGGCCATGGTCACCCAAAACGTGCGCCATGAGTGGCCCGCGATGACGTCGCGGTACTCCACCAGCTGTTCAGCAATGCGCGAGGGGCTTGGGAAGATGAATTCGCTCACGCCAAAAGCGCGGCACAGTATTTCCCACAACCCTATGGTGGCGACCAGCAGTATCCAGGGTGCCCAGCGTTCAATTGATTTCGAGTTCATAGGTGCGTGTGGTGTGTGTGATGTGTTGGTGTGGGCAGCGATGTCGTTGCAGATTCAGGTGCAAATTCAGATTCAAATGAAGATGCAGATGCAGACAGCGAAGCGGGCGTGGGCGTATGCATAAATACAGGTGCTTCAGCCGCCCAATCAGGCGGCTGCGGAGCCCGCGGTGGTGCCGGACTGGCGAATCGCGCCAATGTGCCCGCGCAGCTCTTGAACAATGGCGGTGAACTCAGGCGTGTAAGTGATGTCTAGGTCGCGCGGGCGGGGCAGGTCGATGTCTTTTTTGACCAAGAAGCGTCCTGGGCTTTTGCTCATCACGTAAACGGTGTCGGCCAAAAATACAGACTCGCGCAGGTCGTGTGTGACCAAAATCACGTTGAAGCGCTGCGCCTGCCACAAGTCGCGCAGCGTGCACCACAGTTCTTCACGGGTGAATGCATCAAGCGCACCAAAGGGCTCATCCAGCAGCAGCATTTTGGGCTCGTGAATGAGGGCGCGGCAAATGCTGGCGCGCTGTTGCATGCCGCCTGAGAGCTCCCATGGGTACTTGTCTTCGTAGCCTTTGAGGCCAACGGTCTCTAACAGTTGGCGCGCGCGTGCGACGTAGGCGTCTTTGTTGCTTTTAAAGTTGGAGCGGTAGGGCTCGACAATTTCAAGCGGCAGCAACACGTTGTCCAGTGTGCTGCGCCAGGGCAGCAGCGATGAGGCCTGAAAGGCCATGCCACTGATTTTGAGTGGGCCTGTGACGGCTTCACCATTCACCCGTATGCGCCCTTGGCTGGGCATTTTGAGCCCAGTGGTGAGTTTCATGAACGTGGACTTGCCGCAGCCCGAGGGCCCAACAATCGCTACAAACGCACCTTGCTCGACCTGCAGGTTGATGTCTTCCACGGCGTAATTGCCCTGGGCCAGTAGCTCGTCGTTGTAGGCGAGCCATACGTTTTCAAACTCTACGAATGGACGGGACATAGTGGCTTACATGGTGCGCCGCGAGCAGCGGCGGTTGAGTGGATAGCGTGGATCAACACTGGCGTGCAACACGCCAATGCCGTGGTCATGGCTGCACAGCTTACACATACACAATGGGCACAGCAACACGCGGTTGCTGGCCC
>JANREF010000060.1 GCA_030726195.1 Burkholderiaceae bacterium
GCAAAGTCGGTACCCGACGAGGCGTACAAAATGGCGCGCGATGAGTTGATCACGGCCATGCCGTTGGCAGTGGCACCGGCTTGCACGGTGGCCTGCGCGTCGCCGCCTTGCGCACCGACGCCAGGTATGAGCAAGGGCACGCTGGGCGCGAGTTCGCGCACGCGTGCAATTTCTGCCGGGAAGGTTGCACCCACCACCAAGCCGACTTGTCCATTGGTGTTCCACTCGGTTTGGGCCAAGCGGGCCAAGTGCTCAAACACTTTGGGCTGGCCTGGCACATCGGCCAAGCGCTGGTTTTGCAAATCGCTGCCGCCAGGGTTGCTGGTGCGGCACAACAAAAACACGCCCTTGTCGGCATAGGTGAGGTAGGGCTCCACCGAGTCGCGGCCCATGAATGGCGACAGCGTGACGGCGTGTGCGCCGTAGCGATCAAAGGCCTCGCGTGCGTATTGCTCGGCTGTGCTGCCAATGTCGCCACGCTTGGCATCCAAAATCACAGGTACCAGTGGCGCGCGCTGGTGCATGTAGGCCATCAAGCGCTCCAACACCGACTCCGCGCCCATGGCTGCAAAGTAGGCGATTTGTGGCTTGAAGCTGCAGGCCAAGTCGGCCGTGGCATCGACAATGGCGGCGCAAAAGTCAAACACAGCATCGGGCTGGCCTTGCAGGTGGCTGGGCAGCTTGGCCAGATCGGGGTCTAGGCCCACGCACAGCAAGGAGTTGTTGGTGCGCTGTGCTGCGCCGAGCATGTCTATGAATGTCATGGCCTAGATTGTAATTTCTAGCGGTGCCTCGGCATCCAGCCAAGCGCGCCATTGTTCGCACCACACGCCCAATGCCGCATCAAACGCAAAGATGCCCAACATCTGCACACGCGGGTGCACGCCGCCGTGCAAGGCCGGCACTTGCAGCGCGTGGGGTGCGTGCAACTGCGCGTCGCTGGCCTGGCTCACAGGCCCCAGCCATTCGACACGTTCTAGCAAGCGGCATTGCCACAACGCGGGCAACTGCAGGGCGCGCGCTTGCGCCCAGGTCAGACGCGGCCCAAAGCGGGCCATGGTGCCGGTGAATACGGCGGGTAAGCCAGTGGGTGCGGATGCTGGTGCTGGTGTTGGGGTTACCGGAGGATTGAGGTGGCTGGGGTGACTTGGCTCCATAGCGTTCGTAGGCTCAGACCAAGGCCCAACACCCAACAACTGCGTCCAGGCCTGTGGCTCGCTGGCGGCGTGTGGGTTGCAGGCCCACTGGGCCAGTGCTGCATCATCGGCCACCGGCACAAACCAGCGCCCCCGCACATGGGCCAAGCGCTGCACAGGCTCGTTGGCCCACGGTGCGGGTAGGGTATGGGCCAGCTGCTTGTGGGTGAGCTTGTGCCACTTGTGCTGCCAGTTTTCGTGGCCGTCAGGCCCAATGGCGTCTAGGGCGCGCTGGGGCCAGTTGGTGTCGTTGGTGTCGTTGGTGTCGTTGGCGTAGTTGGACGAGGCATTGGCAGACGCGGCCTCGTGGCTGCGGCTCAAGGCGTAAAACTTCACCGCCAATTCGCCGTGCACCAACGCGCCACTGGCGGTGCGCCACAGGTAGTCCAGCTCGCCAATGTGTTGCGCGGTGGTGTGGCCCGCTGCATCCACCGCACACAACTTGACACCACTGGCTTCCCATTGGCACGCGGGGCTGCGGCGCAGGCCATAGTCCATCAGCGCCTCGGCCAAGCGGCCCAGCCGTGGTGGCCCGCCACTGGCGCGCAGTGGCCGGTTGGGTTTGGGAGTGGGCGTGAGGGCGTGCGCCACGTGGGCGACCAAGGCGTCGGGTGCGTCGGCCAGCGCGTGCAGCCACTGCAGCACGGCTGCGTCTGCCGTGGCGGGCCACAAGGG
>JANREF010000061.1 GCA_030726195.1 Burkholderiaceae bacterium
CGCGCAAGGTAGTAGCTGTTGGCCACGGCAATGGCGCATTCGCCAGAGGCCACTGCGCGCATTTGGTCGGTGTCGCCGCCTTGTGGCTTGCGCGCCAAATTACTGGCCACTTGTGAGAGCCAAGTCTGCGTGGCTGCGTCGCCGTTGTGTACCGCCATGGCGCCAAACAGCGACAGGTTGTAGGGGTGTGTGCCTGTACGCACGCACACCTTGCCTTTGTTCACTGGAGCGCCCAGTTGCTCGTAGGTGGCTACGTCGCTGGCTTTGACGCGCTTGGGGTCGTACACGATGACCCGCGCGCGCGTGGAAAAACCAAACCACGTGTTGCCGGGCGAGCGCAAGTGCGCCGGTATGCGCTTGTTCAGCAGCGACGAGTCGGTGCGCTGGAACAGTCCACTGTGTTCTGCAATGTGCAGCCGCGTGGCATCCACCAGCAAAATCACGTCGGCAGGCGAGGCTTTGCCTTCGGCCTTTAGGCGCGCCAAAATCCCCGCGTCGTCCGCATCCACGCGGTTGATGGCAATCCCAGTGGCCTTGGTGAACCCAGCGTACAAGGCCTCGTCCGATTGGTAATGGCGGGCCGAGTAAATGTTGATGCTGTCTTGCGCCATGGCACTGGCGTGACCAAGGCTAGTAGCAACCACCAAGCTGGTGAGCGCGGCGGCAAAGTGTGAGCGTTTCATGTTGTGCGACTTTGATATGAAAATTTGATAGGAGAGGGGGAAGGCTTCGCACGCTGTGTTGCGTGGTTTCTTGAGGTCTTCGCTTTTAGTGTAACGCAAACAAGAATGATTCGCATTTAATAACGAATGCCATCACCGCTCGCATGGGCTTGCCCAGTCGGCTCGCGCCTTGTTCCCCTGTCTGTCATCGCCACCTGCATTGCCACGCCTTACACCTCATGCTTCACGCCTCACACCTACCTGTCCAGCGCTCAGCCCTGAGTGATGTTGCGGCTTGTGCTGGCTGCCAAGTTCAAGCTTGTGCCTTGCGTTTGATCGCGGGTTTTGTGTGGCTTTTGGCTTTACGTTGTGCCGCTGGGGCGGCTGAGTTGGCGGCTGAGCCAAATGATGGGTATCAGCCCAATGCCCACCAATGCCAAGGCGGGTAAGGCGGCCTCGCCCAAGCGCTCGTCGCGCGCGAGTTGGTAGGTCATCACGGCCAAGGTGTCGGTGTTGAAGGGGCGCAGCACCAGGGTGGCCGGCAGTTCTTTCATCACGTCCACGGCCACCAACAACGCCGCCACAGCCACCGGTGCGCGCAGCAGCGGCCAGTGCACCCGCTGCCAAATACCTGCCGCTGTGCTGCCCAGCAGTCTGGCGCTGTCGTCTAGGCTGTGCGGAATACGCGCGTAACCACTGCTCACAGACTGCATGGCCACCGCCACAAACCGCACCATATAGGCCCATAGCAAGCCCGCAATGCTGGCGGTGAGCCAGGCACCGGCGCCCAAGTTGGGTGCGAACTGGTTGAGCCACAGCACGGGCAGCAGCAAGCCCACCACCACCACCGCACCAGGTATAGCGTAGCCTAGGGCCACGATGTTCACGGCGGTGTGGCTTAGGCGGCTGGGCAGCAAACGTTGCTGCGCAGCCAACACAACAGCCATGCCCACGGCCAATACCGCGCTGATGGCGCCCAGCCCAGCGCTGTTGGTCATCCAGACCCAAGCCTGTGCGAGCGACGTGGTGGCCTCATCGCCACTGGTGGCCAAGGTGTGCAGCATCACGGCCACGGGTGCCGCAAAGCCTAGCACCACGGGCAATGCAACGGCAGCGCAGGCCCCAGCACTGGCCCAGCCGTGCAGCGTTGTGGCTTGGACGCTGCGTGGTTTGGCCAGCATGGTTTTGCTGTTGGCAAAGCGCAGTCG
>JANREF010000062.1:0-4650 GCA_030726195.1 Burkholderiaceae bacterium
GGCCTCGAGCTCACCTTGCACCCGCAAGCCAAAGCCTTGATCACGCAGCGCATGCAGGAAACAGCTGCCGAGAAAGGCGAGGTGTTTGACGCGCAACACCCCGACAACATTCACCGCCTGAACATGGGCATGTTCCCAACCGGTGCGCAGCTGGTGCCCAACAGCTACAACCGCATTCCGGGTTTCAGTGTGCAAACCACCGGTGCGTTTGGTGCCATGTACTTTGTGCCGGGTTTCCCCGTGATGGCTTGGCCCATGGTGGAGTGGGTGCTGGATACCCACTACGCGCATTACTTTGCCATTGGCGCGTGGCAAGAGCGCTCGTTGGTTGTCTACGGCGCAATCGAGGCCGCGTTGACGCCACTGATGTTGCAGCTCGAGCGTGAGCACGACAGCATCAAAGTGTTCAGTTTGCCCAGCGTAGACCATCCAGAACATGGACGTCACGTCGAGCTGGGCGTGAAGGGCCCCACACAAGACGTTCAAGCGGCCTTTGACGCCATGAAGGCTGCCTTGGTGGGCATGGCCGTAGACGTTGGCCCTGAATTGGTGCGTTAATAGCGATTTGTGCACCAAAATAAGGCTTACCATATTTTTATTTGTAAAATGCACAAATACGGTGCATGCGTCGTGCACTCTGGCATATCGGTTTGCAGCACTGCCCAACGGGCTGCGCCCCCGTCTGTGCTGTCGTGTCGGCTTGCCCCCAGAACTTTTGCACCGTTGCGGTGTTGGTGGCACAGAACCTGCTAAATACGAAGCACAATACGCGTTGGGGTGTAAGAGCTGATGTGCAGCTCTGTCCCTTTTTTCCACTTTTCAGGAGATTTTGATGGCCAAGACCGTTGCAGACGTCATGCAAATGGTGAGCGACAACGAAGTGAAATTCGTTGATTTCCGCTTTACAGATACCCGCGGCAAAGAGCAGCACGTGACTGTGCCTGTGTCTCACTTTGACGAAGACAAGTTCTCGTCAGGTCATGCTTTCGACGGCTCATCAGTGGCTGGTTGGAAAGGCATTGAAGCCTCAGACATGTTGCTCATCCCCGATGCAGCAACGGCCAATATTGACCCATTCTTCGAAGAGACCACGCTGTACATGAGCTGCGACGTGATCGAGCCAAGCGACGGCAAGTCATACGACCGCGACCCACGCTCCATTGCCAAGCGTGCCGAGGCCTACCTCAAGGCCTCCGGCTTGGGCGACACCGCTTACTTCGGACCAGAGCCAGAATTCTTCATCTTTGACGGCGTGCGCTGGAACAACGACATGGGCGGCTGCGGCTACCAGATCGATGAATACGAAGCATCTTGGAACACCGGTAAGCAGCTCGAAGGCGGCAACCGCGGCCACCGTCCAACCGTCAAGGGTGGTTACTTCCCAGTGCCTCCCGTCGACAGCACGCACGACTTGCGCGCTGAAATGGTGCTCATTCTTGAATCACTGGGCATCCCAGTTGAGGTGTTCCACCACGAAGTGGCTGGCGCAGGTCAGGGCGAAATCGGTACCAAATTCAGCACATTGGTAGAGCGCGCCGACTGGACGCAAACCATGAAGTACGTGATTTGGAACGTGGCCAATGCCTACGGCAAAACCGCGACCTTCATGCCCAAGCCCATCGTTGGCGACAACGGCTCAGGCATGCACGTGCACCAATCTGTTTGGAAAGACGGCAAAAACCTGTTCGCTGGCGACGGCTACGCAGGCTTGTCTGACTTCGCGCTGTACTACATCGGCGGCATCATCAAGCACGCTCGCGCACTGAACGCCATCACCAACCCAGGTACCAACAGCTACAAGCGTTTGGTACCCGGCTTTGAAGCACCTGTGAAGCTGGCTTATTCTGCCAAGAACCGCTCTGCCTCTATCCGTATCCCTTACGTTGCCAACCCCAAAGGCCGTCGCGTGGAAGCCCGCTTCCCAGATCCTTTGATGAACCCCTACTTGGGCTTCTCAGCATTGCTGATGGCTGGTTTGGACGGCGTGGAAAACAAAATCCACCCAGGCGAGGCTGCCACCAAGGACTTGTACCATTTGCCCCCAGAAGAGGACAAGTTGGTACCAACCGTGTGCCACAGCTTGGACCAGGCGCTGGAGCACTTGGACAAAGACCGCGCATTCTTGACCAAAGGCGGTGTGTTCTCCGACAGCATGTTGGACGCATACATCGAGCTCAAGATGGCCGAAGTCACCCGCTTCCGTACCGCGACTCACCCTGTTGAGTTCGACATGTACTACAGCCTGTAATACATGACGGTTCGCACTGCGGTGTACTGAAAAAAAGGGCGGCTTAGGCTGCCCTTTTTTTTCCACTCGCCACAGGCCCTCGCGCCTGACATGCAGTGCAGTTTCTAACCACTCCATCAACACGCAACAACAAGTTGACTCCCATGTCTGGTGCACTCTCCAAATACGCTGGCTTAGATGTGTTGGCCACATCGGTGGCTGTTGTGCGCCAAGATGGTGCTGTGTTGCACGTTAATGCGGCATTCGAAGACTTGCTGGGTGTGTCGCACAAGGTGTTGTTGGGCAGCGACGTGGCGTCTTATTTCCAAGTACCACAAACCATTGCAGAGGCCTTGCGCAACGCCAATGGTGACGACTGTGCCGCCATGCGCTTTGAAGCGCACGTGTTGCTCGGCAACAGCGGTGCAGCCGGCTTGGCCACGCCCGTGCACGTGGTGGTCTCGCCCGCGGGCGCCTCGGGTGAAGCGGTGCTGGAGTTGCTGCCGCTAGAGCAGCAGTTGCGCCTTGAGCGTGAAGAGCGCTTGGTGGATCAAGCGCTGGCCAACAAAGAGCTCATCCGTGGCTTGGCTCACGAAATCAAAAACCCCTTGGGCGGCATACGCGGTGCAGCCCAGCTGTTGCAACTCGATTTAGAGCGCAAAGACTTGCGCGAGTACACGCAAGTCATCATCCACGAGGCCGACCGACTGCAGGTGTTGGTAGACCGTTTGCTCGCGCCCCATCGCAGTGCACACGTGGTGAGCGATGTGAACATACACGAGGTGTGTGAGCGCGTGCGCGCGGTGGTGTTGGCCGAATACCCGCAGGGGCTGAGCGTGGTGCGCGACTACGACACATCCTTGCCCGAGCTGCGTGGTGACCGCGAGCAGCTCATTCAGGCGGTACTCAACATCGCGCAAAATGCCGCGCAAGCCTTGGCCCAGCGCCGCGCCGCTGGCGATGCGCGCATCACATTTAGAACCCGTGTGGCGCGACAAGTCACCTTGGCCAAGGTTCGCTACAAGTTGGCATTGGAGTTGCATGTCATTGACAACGGCCCTGGTGTGTCACCCGAAATCAAAGACCGTTTGTTCTACCCATTGGTCTCGGGGCGAGACGGTGGAACAGGCCTAGGCCTAACGCTGGCACAAACCTTTGTGCAGCAGCACAACGGCCTGATTGAGTGTGACAGCACCGGGCAGGGTACGGATTTCAAGATTTCCATACCGCTGTTGTAATTTTTTGCATCTAACCAGACGAGTACCAACCATGAAACCCATCTGGATTGTTGACGACGACCAGTCGATTCGCTTTGTACTAGAGCGCGCATTGCAGCGCGATGGATTGATCACGCGCAGCTTTACCAATGCGGCAGACGTGTTGGCCGCACTGAGCAACAGCACCCCCCTAGATGCGCCCAGCGTGCTCATCAGCGACATTCGCATGCCCGGGGGCGGGGGTATCGATTTGTTGTCCAAGGTCAAGGCACGCGAGCCCGACTTACCCATCATCATCATGACGGCTTACTCCGACCTCGACAGCGCTGTTTCGGCGTTTCAAGGCGGTGCGTTTGAGTACTTGGCCAAGCCGTTTGATATTGCCAAAGCCGTCGAGCTGGCCCGACGCGCTCTGCAAGAGTCTGAGAAAGAAGACCCGGCGGCCATACCCGCGTCGCCCAGCACCGAGATGCTGGGCCAAGCCCCGGCCATGCAAGAGTTGTTTCGCGCTATTGGTCGATTGAGCCAAAGCAATGTCACCGTGCTCATCACCGGCGAGTCTGGCAGCGGCAAAGAGCTGGTGGCCAAGGCCTTGCACAAGCACTCGCCCAAGGCCAACGGCCCGTTTGTGGCCATCAACACGGCGGCTATTCCCAAAGACTTGCTCGAGTCCGAGTTGTTTGGTCATGAGCGCGGCGCGTTCACCGGTGCGCAAGCCATGCGCCGTGGGCGCTTCGAGCAGGCCGAAGGCGGCACACTGTTTTTGGACGAGATTGGCGATATGCCCTTCGATTTGCAAACGCGGTTGTTGCGGGTGCTCAGTGACGGGCACTTCTACCGTGTTGGTGGACACACGGCGATCAAAACACAGGTGCGTGTGGTGGCCGCTACCCACCAAGATTTAGAGCAACGCGTGGCTGCAGGTGGCTTTCGCGAAGACTTGTTCCACCGCTTGAATGTGATTCGTCTGCGCTTGCCCGCACTGCGCGAGCGCTTGGATGACATTCCGGTGCTTGTGCACCACTTCATGTTGGCCAGCGCCAAGCAGCTTGGTGTGGAGGCCAAGCGCGTCTCGCCTCAAGCCATGGCGGTGTTGTCCACGTTCTCGTTCCCGGGCAACGTGCGCCAGCTGGAAAACCTGTGTCATTGGCTCACAGTCATGGCACCTGCGCAAGTGGTCGATGTGAAAGACTTGCCGCCCGAGGT
>JANREF010000062.1:4750-9554 GCA_030726195.1 Burkholderiaceae bacterium
GGTGTGTCTGGTGTACAGGGTTTGACCGGTTCGACAGCTTTGACAGGTTTGGACTGGCCGGACCAAGTGCGCCAAGAGGCCTTGGCTTTGCTGGCGGATGGTCATCAAACCGTGTGGGACGAGTTGACCCGCAAGCTAGAGCGTGCACTCATTGATGCCGCGTTGATGCACACCGGCGGCAAGCGCGTGGAAGCGGCCAACCGCCTGGGCATAGGACGCAACACCATCACGCGAAAGATACAGGAATTGGGCTTGGACGAGGACTAGGCACGCTAGCGTGGGTCGCGTGGGTAACGGCCAGCCTTGAGCGCGACCGCAAACCAAATCTCAAACCTCATCTCAAGCCCGATCATGAGGTCTGGCCGACAGCACGCTTAGCGTTTGGCGTCTTGGTACAAGCCCATCACGCGCTGGCTGTACACGCCCAAATCTTGTGTGCGCTGTTCGTTGGACGGGTGCGTGGACAGCCAAGCCGCGCCCGAGCCACCGCCCGAAGCGGCCCCCATTTTTCGCCACAAGCTCAGTGCTGCGCGCGGATCAAAGCCGGCGCGCGCCGCCAGTTCGACGCCAATGCGGTCGGCCTCTGTTTCGTGAGCGCGGCTATTGGGCAGTTTCAAAATAAGGTCCGAGCCCACTTGCGCCAAGCTCGCCGTGCCTGAGCCCAAACCCAGCAGGGCCGCACCGATGTTGAGTGTGAAGTCGGTGGCCATGGACTGCGAAATTTGCTCGCGCGAATGCTCGCGCAGAGCGTGTGCCATTTCGTGTCCCAAAATGGCGGCCAACTCGTCGTCGGTGAGTTTGAGCTGTTCGATGATGCCTGTGTAGACCGCAATCTTGCCACCGTGCATACACCACGCGTTGAGCTCTTTGGACTCAATCACGTTCACTTCCCACTTCCATTTGGCCGCATCGGGCCTGAAGACTGCGGTTTGCGGTATCAGGCGCTTGGTGATGGCTTGCACGCGTTTGAGATGCTGCTGGTTGGTGTTGAGCGTGTTGTTTTGGCGCGCATCGTCTAACACCTTGGCGTAGGCTTGCTGGGCCATGGTGTTGATCTCAGGCTCCGATACCAACAACAACTGGCGCCTATCGGCACCCACCAAGCCACCGTCCGTGGTGGACGAGCACGCGCCAATCACGGCCAAGGTGGTGACCAGAGCCACCTTCACGCCTATGGACCACCTGTGGCGCGCCCGGTGCGGTGCTGGTGCGCACGCATCGGCGTGTGCTGGTGTCGTGTTTGGGGCGTCGTTGGTGTGTGGGCTCATGGGCGTTCGTAGGGTGCGGCGTTCGATGCGTTCGATGATATGTGGAAGGTATCAGACTTTGGACACCAAATAGCAGACAGCATGTGTAAGGCGTCAGGCATGGCGCTGGCTTCAGACGCTGAGAGCATGTGTTCAATGGGCCGCACTGCCATGCACTACCGTGTCCACCACGACCCATGCCAAGCCTTGTATTGTGTACGAAAGTGTGCATGGTTTGTAGGCGGGGCTTGATGCCCGCACGCCCGCATGTTTAAAGACCCATCACGAGCATTCCCATCATCAGCATCGCCTGTATACCCCTATGGCAGGTGCCTACAGGGTTGACACGCGGCCACCCACTGTCAAGGTTTGCTGCGCAGGCCCCAAGTCAGGCGCGACCACACGCGCTCGTGAATGTAGTAAGTCACCAAGCCCACGCCTGTGAGCAGGGCGGACAAGCCCAGGCCGCTTTGGAAGCTACCCATGTAGATGTAGTTGATGGCGGTCATGACAATAAAACCAATGAGCTGCCAAGTGAAGGCTTTGGTCCAGGTGCGTTTTTTAAGTTCCACAATGTGGACTCCTTTAGACGGTTGAGATTGCAAGGTTTTTTATAGATGCAATGGCTTGATTGTCTTGACCACCTAGGCGTGATTCAACGTTTGGTATGTCGTTATTTGTTGAATTTGTAGATAACTATCACGTTATGCAATAATCCCCCTATGTTGACCAAGTCCGAACGCTGCACCTTGTTCCGAGAACGCCTGAGTGCCAGCATGCTCAAGCGCGAGCTCAACCGCACCAGCCTGGCAGAGTTAGCCGGCGTAGACCGCTCCACCATTTCGGCCTTGCTCAGCGAACACCACGTGCGGCTGCCTTCAGGCCACGTCGTGGCCGATTTGGCGGCGGCCTTGGGTGTGAGCACCGATTGGTTGCTGGGCCTGGCCAACTCCACACGCTCACCGGGCGAAATTTTGAAAGAGTCGTTGGAAGTGGCACCCACATCGCCGGCCTATGCCGACGACCACATTGAGCGGTGGCTGCGCGAATCTGTTGGCGCCAAAATTCGAGGTGTGCCTACGACGTTGCCAGAGTTCATGAAAACCCAAGCGGTGCTGGAGCTGGAATTTGCCTCGTATGCAGGCAAAACACCGCAACAAGCACGCGCCCACCAAGACGAGCGCTTACGCCTGAACCGTATGGTGGGTATGGACTACGAGCTGGCCATGCCCATGCAGGCTGTGTACGACGTTGTCAACCGCTCTGGTCTGTGGTCCCAGCTAAGTGCAGGGCAGGTGAAAGACCAGTTGGTGCTGATGGCCGACTTGTGCGAGGAGCTCTACCCCAGCACTCGTTTGCATTTGTTTGATGCGGCCAAGCATTACAGCGCGCCCATTGTGGTGTTTGGTCAGCGCCGTGCTGTGATTTACGTGGGCAGTGCTTACTTTGTGTTCAACACCCGGGAGCATGTGGAGGCGCTCACGCGCCACTTTGACCAGTTGGTGCGTGACGCGAGCGTGCTCAGCCACGAGGTGGCGCAGTGGCTGCGTGACCTCGCGCGTGGCGTGCAGCTGTAGCGCACACCTTATCCCGCGCAGGTTTACAAGTCGGCCTCTAGCACCACAGGCGTGTGGTCGCTGGGCCGCTCGTTGTGGCGCGGTGTTTTGTCTATGTAGGCCTTGGTCGCCGCAGCCTTGATGGTGTCTGTGACCAAAACATGGTCGATGCGCATGCCGCGGTTGCGCTTGAATCCGAAGTCGCGGTAGTCCCACCAACTGAAGCTCTTTTCGGGCTGTTCAAACAAGCGCAAGCCATCGTGCAAACCCAAGTCGATCAAGGCGCGCAATTGCTCGCGTTCCTGCGCGGTGCAGTGGATGGTGCCTTCTAAGTTCACGGGGTCCCACACATCAGCGGCGTCAAAGGTGATGTTGTAGTCGCCCATGATGACCAACCGCTCATAAACGCCCATTTCCAGCTGCAGCCATTTGCGCAAGCCATCCAGCCACGCCATTTTGTACACAAACTTGTCGCTGTCTGGCGCTTGACCGTTGGGAAAGTAGCCGCCAATGACGCGCACTTTTTTGTCGGACTCGCTTCTAAACGTACCAGCAATAAGGCGCGACTGCTCGTCGGTGAAGTGCGGGTTGTTGTGCACCACGTTGCTGGGAATTTGTTTGCTGATCAAGGCCACGCCGTTGTATGTTTTTTGCCCCAGCCAGCTGGCTTGCCATCCGGCCTCGTTGAAGGCGTCCAACGGAAATTTATCTTGCGCGAGTTTGAGCTCCTGTAGGGCCAAAACATCCACAGGATTGGCCGCCAGCCAGTCCAATACTTGTGGCAGGCGAATGTTCAGCGAGTTGACGTTCCAGGTGGCAAATTTCATCTGTGTGCGCTCCGCTCTAAGGTGACGAAGCTGTAGCCAAGCCCAGCAGCCGTATCAGACGGCGTTGTGGTGTGCGATTCGCGCGCGGTCTCTGACCATTGGGCATCGAAGGTAGGGGCCAGTGCGTCGCCTTCAAAGTCCGCGTGAATGTACGTGACAACAGCGCGGCTGGCCAGTGGCATGGCCAGTGCGTAGAGCTGCGCGCCGCCAATGATCCAGACCTCCGCGGGCTGTGGGTCGTGTTGCGCGCACAGTTGCACGGCAGCTTCTAAGCTGCTGCACACGTGCGCACCAGCTGCTTGCAAGTGGGCTTGGCGGCTCACCACAATATTCAAGCGTCCGGGCAAGGGGCGAAATTGAGGTGGCAGCGAGTCCCAGGTTTTGCGGCCCATGATCACAGGGCAGCCCGTGGTGTGGGCTTTGAAATGCGCCAAGTCTTGTGGCAAGTGCCACGGCAGTTGGTTGTTGATGCCAATGATGCCGTTGTCGGCTTGGGCAAATATGAGGTTGATACGCATAAAGAAAAGGGTGTGTGTGCTGGAATGAAACGGTCTTCAAGCGGCCCTGCGCCTGGCTGGAAGCAAGACAGCCGCAATGGCGGCCATGCCAAACACCAGCGCGGCGTAGTCTTGCCAGTGCGGCCACTCTCCCACAATGAGCGTGGCGCTGAGCGTGCCCACCAGTGGGACGGCCATGACGCTCATGGCACTGGTTGCGGGCGGCAGGTTGCGCGCCATGCCAAACCAAATGATTTGCGCATAGCCATAGTTGAACACCACGCCGTAGGCCAAGCTGGCCCACATGGCCAGCGAAAATTGTGCTGGCGCGGGCACGGGTTCTAGGGTTACGGCCAGTACCCAAATGCACAGGCTGGCCAACAGCAGCATCCACACTGTGAGCGCCTCGGGAGCCATGGTGAAGTGCGCACGTCGCATGAGCAAGGTGCCCAATGCCCACGACATGGCTGCAGCCTCCATCCACAGCACGCCGGATGGGCTGCCGGAGATCTGCTGCAGCTCGTGCCACAGCAACAGGCCTATGGTCACGCCCACACACAGCACGGCCACAGAGACACGTTTGCTCAAAGGCTGCTTGAACAGCAGTGCGCCCAGCAGCACCGTGTAAATGGGCATGGCAAAACCCAAAATGGCAGCACGCCCCGATGCCAGTTCTT
>JANREF010000063.1 GCA_030726195.1 Burkholderiaceae bacterium
AGTCGCTCGTAGGTCAATGCCGCATCGTTGGCGATTTGCATGGCGCGCGGGTCGGCCAAGCCAATATCCTCCCACGCCATGCGCACAATGCGTCTCGATAAATACTTGGGGTCTGCACCGCCATCCAACATGCGGGTGAGCCAATACAAGGCCGCATCAGGGTGCGAGCCGCGCACCGATTTGTGCAGCGCCGATATTTGGTCAAAGAAATTGTCGCCGCCCTTGTCAAAACGCCTGCTGTTGAGCGTGAGCGCACCCTCAATGAACGCCGCGTCTATGTGTGTGGTGCCCGAACCACTGGCCGCCGATTGGCATTGCTCCAACAAGTTCAAAAAACGACGTGCGTCACCATCGGCGTAGCCAATGATGGTGTCTGTAGCCGCTGAGTCAAAACTCAGAGCAGACAAGGCCGTGCGTTGTGCACGGGCTAGCAGCTCGCGCAACTCGTCATCGGTGAGGGACTTGAGCACATACACCTGCGCACGCGACAACAAGGCTGAGTTCACCTCAAAGGAGGGGTTTTCGGTCGTAGCACCAATGAAGGTGACCAAACCGCTCTCGGCGTACGGCAACAAAGCGTCTTGCTGTGATTTGTTGAATCGGTGAATTTCATCCACAAACAACAAGGTGTGCTTGCCCAAGCTCAGATTGTGCTGGGCTTGCTCCATGGCTGCACGTATGTCTTTGACGCCCGAAAATACCGCCGATAAAGCGATGAAGGCACAGTCAAACGCTGTCGCAGTGAGGCGGGCCAAGGTGGTTTTGCCCACCCCGGGCGGTCCCCAAAAAATCATGGAATGCGGCTTGCCCGATTCAAACGCCAAGCGCAACGGTTTGCCCGCGCCCAGCAAATGCGACTGGCCTACAACATCGTCTAGTGTTGCGGGCCGCAAAGCCTCCGCCAACGGTGGTGTGGGTTGTTGGGCAAACAGCTCCGGCATGGCTTACTGGCGAATCACATCGGCACCCGCAGGCGGCTTGAAGCTGAACACCTTGGCAGCGGTATCGCCCAACGGCGCCAGCGCAGAGAAGCGCATGTCAGAGGTTTGGCCAAACTGGTCCAGCATGACCAATGCGGCCACATGCTGGGCGTCAAAGCCCAACTCAATCCATTTCAGCGCGCCATCGCTTTGCTTGGGGGTCGCTCGCACCCATTGCAGGCCTTGGTCGCTGGGCAGGCTCTCCAACACGTAGTGCACCCGCAAGTCTGCCAAATCGGCGGTGCTGGTGATCAGTGCGGCGGGCGTGCTGCCCAAAGCGGCTGCTTGGTCGGTGGCGGTGGCTTGCGCCAAATCGGGGTCGTACATCCACAGCGTGGTCCCATCGGCCACCAACACTTGCGGAAATGGGGTCGTGTAGTCGAAGCGGAAACGCCCCGGACGCGCAAAGGCAAACGTGCCGCGGGAGACGGTCTGGCGCGCCTTGGTGCCATCTGCCTTGGACGGGCCCGTCACGGTTTGGGTGAAGCTGCTTTGGCCGCTGCTGTTGGCCTTGAGCAACTGCTGCAAGGCCTCCAAGCTGTTGCTGTTGCCGTTGCTGTTGCCGGGTTGCGCTTGCACAGACGCGGCCCACAACACAGCCGTACAGGCTGCCAGCGCGCGGGCGGCACGCCAAGCCGTGCCATACCAAAGAGTTGATGTGAGCGACATAAGCCTCAGTCCTGACGGGACGGCGCCAGTATTTCGCGCTGTCCATTGGTACCCATGGCACTGACCACACCCGCGTTCTCCATGTCTTCCAACATGCGCGCGGCGCGGTTGTAGCCAATTTTCAAGTGGCGCTGCACCAGCGAAATGCTGGCTTTGCGGTGCTTGAGCACGATTTCAACGGCTTGGTCGTACATGGGGTCTTTTTCACCGCCGCTGTCTTCGCCGTCACCAAAGTCCCCGCCGTCGCCCACGCCGCCTTCGAGCACGCCTTCAATGTAGTTGGGCTCGCCCTGCGTCTTCAAGAAGGCCACCACACGGTGCACCTCTTCATCGCTGACAAAGGCACCGTGCACACGTTGCGGGTAACCCGTGCCACTGGGCAGGTACAGCATGTCGCCCATGCCCAACAAGCTCTCGGCACCCATTTGGTCAAGAATCGTGCGCGAGTCGATTTTGCTGCTCACCTGAAAGCTCAGGCGCGTGGGAATGTTGGCCTTGATCAGGCCCGTGATCACATCCACGCTGGGCCGCTGCGTGGCCAATATGAGGTGAATACCCGCCGCACGTGCCTTTTGGGCCAGGCGTGCGATCAGCTCTTCAATCTTCTTGCCCACCACCATCATCAAGTCGGCCAGCTCGTCAATGACCACCACGATGTAGGGCAGCTGCTCGAGTGGCTCGGGCTGCTCGGGCGTGAGCGAGAAGGGGTTGGCAATGAATTCGCCGCGCGCTTTGGCCTCGACCATCTTGGCGTTGTAACCGGCCAAATTGCGCACACCCATTTTGCTCATGAGTTTGTAGCGCTTTTCCATTTCGGCCACACACCACGTCAAGCCGTATGCGGCTTGTTTCATGTCGGTGACCACTGGCGCGAGCAGGTGCGGAATACCCTCGTACACGCTCATTTCCAGCATCTTGGGGTCGATGAGCAACAAGCGCACGTCTTGTGGATCGGCCTTGTACAACAGGCTCAAAATCATGGCATTGATGCCCACCGATTTACCCGAGCCCGTGGTACCAGCAACCAAACAGTGCGGCATTTTGGCCAAATCGGCCACCACGGGGTTGCCCACAATGTCTTTACCCAAACCCATGGTCAACATGGACTTGGCTTCGTTGTACACATTGGAGCCCAGGACCTCAGACAACTTAATGGTTTGGCGCTTGGCGTTGGGCAGCTCCAAGGCCATGTAGTTTTTGCCGGGAATGGTCTCAATCACGCGAATGGACACCAAGCTCAATGAGCGGGCCAAGTCGCGGGCCAAGTTCACCACTTGGGAGCCCTTCACACCTGTGGCGGGCTCAATCTCGTAACGCGTGATCACAGGGCCAGGTGCTGCGGCCACCACACGCACCTCCACACCAAAGTCTTTGAGCTTCTTCTCAATCAGGCGACTGGTCATCTCCAGCGCGTCGGGGCTGACACTTTCGGTGTGTGCCGCGGCTTGGTCTAGCAAGCTCACCTGAGGCAGCTTAGAGTCCGGCATTTCTACAAACAGCGGCTTTTGCGCCTCTTTCAGCACGCGCTCGCTGGTCGCAGCCGGGGCGGCCAAGGTGGGCTCAATAACAATAGGCGCTGGCTTGGGCTTGGCTGCCAGGCGTACCGCCAGCCTGTCTGGCGCATCAAAACCTTCGTCGCCAGTCCCCTGTGCGTCGGTGTCTGTGGGACCCCAGTCCGCATCGCGCTCACCCAAGGCAATGTCTTCACGCTCTTTGGCCGCTTGCAAACCAATGCGCACGTCTTCTTCTTGTTCGGCGCGCTCGCGGCGTGTGCGAATCCAATCTACGGGCAATGCCCCCAAGCGCTCGACCACCGTGCCCCACGAGAAACCCATGACCACGGCCACCAAACTGACCAATACGATGAGGCCAGCCACAGCCGAGCCCGTGAAGCCCAGCCAAGTTTGAGCCGTTTGGCCCAAGGCCTCGCCCAATACGCCGCCGGCCGTACCGGGCAGCAAATGATCCAAGGTGTGCAAACGCCCCCACTCCAGCACCGTGCTGGCACACAACACGCCCAACCAAGCCAACACGCGGCCAGTTGCGCGCAGGCGGCGCATCAAGGTCACCGTCATGGGCTCCACCTCGGGCACCTTGAGCGCAGCTGTGGCGCGGCGTTTGGGCGCTGGCTGTGGTGCCACCGCGGGGTGCATCCAACGCATGAGGCTGATACGCCACACGTTCAACGCCCCCAGCAGCAACCACCACACCGAGAAGCCAAATGCAAAGTAACTCACGTCCGACAACCACGCACCCAAGCGCCCCATCCAGTTGGCTGCAGGCATGTCCATGCCCGAGGTCGACCAAGCGGCATCGGACAAAGAGAACGTGGCCAACGACAGAAGCCACACCAACAGCAACAAAGCGCCAGCGATCAGCGCCAACTCATGGGCAAAGCGGAACTGGGTCGTGGCTGTGCCTTGGTCTTTGCTGGTATTTTTTAAAGTATCAATGGAATAAGTCATACAACAGGGGTGCACAAATCGGCTGCGCTTGCCGTGAGCTTACCCCAAGCCCAGCGCCGCAATCGCCAGACCTGCCATTTGACGCCAGCCGCCCAGCTTGCCTTGCCCGGCCTTGCAGGCTACAGGCTGAGTATGCGGCCCTTGACCACCAAGGTGCCATCGGGCTGTGTGGCAATGAGGCCGCGCGTCTCAAACTCCTTCATCACCCGTGAGACCATCTCACGCGACGCGCCAATCATCTTGGCTACATCTTGGCGCGATACCCGGCTTTGGGTCACAAAACTACCGTTGCTATCGGGCTGGCCCAGCTCCATCAATGCGCGGGCGACCCGGCCGTACACATCGACCAAGGCCAAGGATTCGATTTTTTCATCGGCGTTGCGCAGCCGCTGTACCAAGCCCTTCATCACCGCTTGAGCCATGGGCACACTGTCGGTCAGGCAGCGCAAAAAGGCCTCGCGCCCCAGAATCAGTGTGTCGGTTTGCACCTCTGCCACCACGCTTGCGGAATGGGGTTTGTCGTCAATGAGGCTCATTTCGCCCACGTGCGCGCCGGCGTTGAGATGGGCCAATATGACTTCGCGCCCTTTGCTGTCCGTGGCCAGCACACGGGCACGACCATTGAGCATGATGGCCAAATAACCCGACTTTTCGCCCTGCTTGACCAAGGCCTCACCGCGCTTGAACCGGTGCTTGCTCACCGCATCGGCCACCATACTGGCTTGCGATGGGCTTAGGCTGGCAAACAAGGGCACCCGTCGCACCAGATCTAAGTTAGACAAAATGGCCATTGGCGTGGACTTTCAACATCGTTGTACTGAAAAAAATAAGCAGCCTGCGCTCTCAACTGCTTTGCCGCGCCAGCCTGCAGCACATTTCACCTGTGCCACCTACAATGGCGGGTTACGTGCAGCACTTTGGGCCTTGCATCACCGCTTTTTTGTGACAAAGCCCACGCACTGTACTTGAATTAGATATTTCTGCGCAACCGCTGCGGCAACCATGACACGGGCTTACAAGGCCGCGGTATTGGCAGCAGCAGCGCCAAGCACAACATAGGATCCAGCACATGCGCCATATTCAATTGCTCATCTTGGGCTCAGGCCCCGCCGGCTACAGCGCCGCTATTTACGCTGCCCGCGCCAACTTGAAGCCGGTTGTCATCACCGGCATTGCCCAAGGCGGCCAACTGATGACCACCACCGAAGTAGACAACTGGCCTGCCGATGTAGACGGCGTGATGGGCCCCGACTTGATGCAGCGCTTTGAAGCCCACGCCAAACGCTTCAACACCGAAATCGTGTTCGATCACATCAACAAAGTGGACTTCTCCAAGCGCCCCTTCGTGCTCACAGGCGACAGCGGTGAATACAGCTGCGACGCACTCATTGTGGCCACAGGCGCATCCGCCAAGTACTTGGGCTTGCCGTCTGAGCAAGCCTTTATGGGCCGCGGCGTGAGCGGCTGCGCAACCTGCGACGGATTTTTCTACCGCGACCAAGTCTGTGCGGTGGTGGGCGGGGGCAACACGGCGGTCGAAGAGGCCTTGTACTTGTCCAACATCGCCTCCAAAGTGGTGCTGGTGCACAGGCGCGATACCTTCAAGGCCGAGGCCATCATGATCGACAAGCTCATGGACAGGGTCAAAGCGGGCAAGATCGAGCTCAAAACCAACCACACCCTAGACGAAGTCTTGGGCGACCAAAGCGGCGTCACCGGCGTGCGCCTGCGCAGCACCACAGACGACAGCACCCACGACGTGGCGCTGCAAGGCTGTTTTATTGCGATTGGCCACCAGCCCAACACCGACATCTTCAAAGGCCAGTTGGACATGGAAAACGGCTACATCGTGACCCAGTCTGGCCTCAAAGGCATGGCCACCATGACCAGCGTGCCCGGCATTTTTGCAGCCGGCGACGTACAAGACCATATTTACCGCCAAGCCATCACCAGTGCTGGCACGGGGTGCATGGCCGCCTTGGATGCGCAACGCTACTTGGAGCAATAAGAGTCCTGGGCGACCACAGCCTAAGGCCTTACAGCGACGGGCTTGGGTTGCCTGCGTTCACACCGAACCCCAGCAACCCGGGTCTCGTTCACTGCAAGGCCGCCCTTCTCGCAACGCGTCTTGATTGGCCCTCTGCCTTTCAAGCCACCTTGATGCACCGCCCGCAGCCCGGGTGGTGAGGCGGATAAAATCTCTACATTCGGTAACCCGCTTGTTTTTGGGCTGTCACCAGCCCGCCCAACCTACGCCCCAAGACCACAAGCGGTCAACAGGTGTGGGTCAACCCACAGATCGTGCTGCTTTTATGTCGTTCTTTGCCCGCCCTCACTACGTCTCTGCCGAGACGTCCTTCATCAACGCACTCAAGGTTGCTAACCCTGAATTAGAAGCACAACAGCGTGAAGGTCGGGAGTTGCTGTGGGACAAGCGCATCGTTGCTGAAGACCGTGATCAGGCCAAGGCCGCGCGCGTGGCACAAAAACCATACGTGTACCAAACCACGTCGGACTTGGTCTAGGCCCCTAGCCCAGACCGCTGTCACGCATCACACCCACACCGGTTCAGCAAGCGCCCATGAGCAGCTCAGACCAACTCAGCCCCGCCCCCGAGGCCTTGGACATGCCACAAGTGGTTGACCACGTGGCTGTGGCCAAGCTCTACGGCGAACCGCTGTTTGCCATGCCGCAAGACTTGTACATACCGCCCGATGCGCTACAAGTGTTTCTGGAGGCCTTTGAGGGGCCGTTGGACTTGCTGCTGTACCTGATACGCAAGCAAAACTTCAACATTTTGGATATCCCCATGGCGGGCTTGACCCGCCAGTACCTCAGCTACATCGACGACATACGCGCCAACAACCTAGAGTTGGCCGCCGAGTACCTGTTGATGGCGGCCATGCTGATTGAAATCAAGTCGCGCATGCTGCTGCCGTCCAAGCGAGCCGCTGACGGCGAAGAAGTCGAAGACCCGCGCGCCGAGCTGGTGCGCCGCCTGCTGGAATACGAGCAAATGAAGCTGGCCGCCCAACAGCTCAACACCATTCCAGTCATGGGCCGGGATTTTTTGCGCACGCAAGTGTTTGTAGAGCAAGCCCTGCAGCCACGCTTTCCCGACGTGTCCAGCGACGACTTGCGCGCAGCGTGGGCAGACATATTGCGCCGCGCCAACTTGGTGCAACACCACAAAATTTCAAGAGAAGAACTGTCGGTGCGCGAGCACATGAGCATTGTGCTGCGCAAGCTGCAAGGCCAGCGCTTTGTAGAGTTTGCCGATTTGTTCGAAGTCGACCGCGGCACGCCTGTGCTGGTGGTCACGTTTATTGCCATGCTGGAGTTGGCCAAAGAAACGCTCATTGAGCTCACACAAGCTGCGGCATTCGCACCCATTTACGTGCGCTTGTCTTTCACCAGCACCCAATAAATCCAACTGCAACTTGCACAACGCTACGTGGCCACACAACACTTTGACGTCTTAATCATTGGTAGCGGCTTGGCGGGCTTGAGCGCCGCGTTGCGCTTGGCCCCCACACACCGCGTCGCGGTCATCACCAAGCGCGGCGCCACAGACGGCGCCAGTGGCTGGGCGCAGGGCGGCATTGCGGCTGTGCTCGGTCAAGACGACAGCTTTGCCAACCACGTGGACGACACCTTGGTCGCAGGCGCTGGCTTGTGCGACGAAGCTGCCACTCGCTTTGTGGTGGAGCGTGCACCAAGCGCCATTGCTTGGTTGCGCGAATTGGGCGTTCACTTCTCTGAGCACGACGGTGACTTGCACCTCACACGCGAAGGCGGCCACAGCCACAGACGCATCGTGCATGCGGCCGACGCCACAGGTGCTGCGGTGCAAACAGTCATGGTCGAACAGGTGCGCAACACGCCCAACATCAGCCTGTTCGAACAACACATGCTGGTAGACCTCATCACCACGCACAAGTTGGGCTTGGAAACCGATCAGCCCAGCCGCTGCTTGGGTGCCTATGCACTAGACGAGGTGCGCGACGAGGTCGATGTGTTTGAAGCACCCGCTGTGATGCTGGCCACCGGTGGCGCAGGCAAGGTGTACCTGTACACCACCAACCCCGACACGGCTACGGGCGACGGCATTGCGGCGGCCTGGCGTGCAGGTGCGCGGGTGGCCAACATGGAGTTCATTCAATTCCACCCCACCTGCTTGTTTCACCCACACGCCAAGTCGTTTTTAATTTCTGAAGCTGTGCGCGGTGAAGGCGGGCAGCTGCGCCTACCCCAAAGCGTGGGCGGTGCGCGCTTCATGCCCGAACACGACGCACGCGCCGAGCTCGCGCCCCGCGATGTGGTGGCGCGCGCCATCGACTTTGAGATGAAGCGCCACGGCGTGGACTGCGTGTATCTGGACATCTCGCACCAGTCACCCGCGTTTTTGCAAGAGCACTTCCCCACCATCAAAGCGCGCTGCCTGGAGTTGGGCATAGACATCAGCCAACAAGCCATACCCGTCGTGCCTGCTGCGCACTACACCTGCGGCGGCGTGGTGGCCGATTTGCATGGCCGCACCGATGTGGCTGGCTTGTACGCCATAGGCGAGACCAGCTACAGCGGCCTGCACGGTGCCAACCGCTTGGCCAGCAACAGCTTGCTGGAATGCATGGTGTACGCCAACGCCGCCGCGCAAGACATTCAACACGCGCCCAAGCACACCCATCACGCGCTACCCGCCTGGGACGACAGCCGTGTGGTGGACGCAGATGAGGCGGTTGTGATCTCCCACAACTGGCATGAGCTGCGCCAGTTCATGTGGGACTACGTGGGTATTGTGCGCACCAATAAACGCCTGGAGCGCGCCGCGCACCGTATTGCCTTGCTGCAAGGGGAAATCGATGAGTTTTATGCAAAGTTCCATGTCACGCGCGACTTGCTTGAACTGCGCAACTTGGTACAAACCGCAGACCTGATCGTGCAATGTGCCCAGCAACGCCTTGAAAGCCGAGGCCTGCACTACAGCCGCGATTACCCCGACCAATTGGCACAGGCACTACCCACCATACTCACACCACAGACCTAGTCAGAGCGGCGCCCAATCGCTGGGCGCGGTCACAAGGCCACAGCCTTACACGCCAAGCTATGAGACGAGCCCTCTGCGCAGGTTTTAAGCAAGTTGATTGGGCAGATTCACATAGCAGGATCACATAACAGGTTCATTGGGTACATTCACTGAGTAAGTTGACGCTGCACGTTCCTTGGCTGCGTTTGCGTTTTTCAGGCATTGGAGCACGCAGGCGCTCCAGCCTTGATACAAACCTTGGGTTGCACCACCCACGGCACGCGTTGCCGCAACGCCCGATTGAACAGCCGCCCTACCCCTCAACAAGCAACGCCCACTGCAGCCGGTCACACTGGTTG
>JANREF010000064.1:0-5831 GCA_030726195.1 Burkholderiaceae bacterium
GTGTAGTGGTGTAGTGGCGCGGCATTGAATGCCAGCATGGGTGTGCTTTAAGGGTGTGTTTTTAGGTTGTGCTTTTAAGTACGCAGTTGCGCCCTGCGATAATCTGAGGCTCCTGCAGTTCGCGGCGCGTTGTGTGCGCTGACGATGCTTATCCAGCGCGGCGAGGGCACTGTGTGCACGCGCCGTGTTTTAACACCCGGAGTTCTCTTTCATGACCACCGATAGACGCGCCTTTTTGGCGCGCGCCGCTGCATGCGGCGCACTGGCTTCAACCCCCTTTGCATGGCCCCGTGTGTCCAGCGCGGCACAAGCCCAAAGTGCACCCAGCTTCAACCCTGTTCCCGGCGACTGGCGTCGTTTTGCAGTCACCACGCGCGTAGACTTGCAAAACGCCAGCGGCCAAACCCTGATGTGGTTACCCGCGCCATCCGTTCAAAACGATTGGCAACAAAGCGATGTGGGTACGGTGACGACCAACGGCCAAGTCACATGGCGCGAAGATCCCCGCTATGGCGCACGCATGCTGGCCGTGAGCTTTGCCGCTGGCGAGCCCGCGCCCTTTGTGGAACTGACCAACCGTGTGCAAACCCGCAGCCGCGCCATCGATTGGTCTGCGCCGGCGGATGCCACTGTGGTGCTGGATGCGCAGGAGCGTGCGTTTTGGCTGGCCCCTACTGAGCTGTTGCCCACCGACGGTGTGGTGCGCCAAACGGCCCAGAGCATCGTGCGCAGTGCAGATGCCGACGCGGTGAAAGCCCGCAAAATTTTCGATTGGATTGTGGTCAACACCTTCCGCGAGCCCACGACCAAAGGCTGTGGGCCTGGCGATATCGCCAGCATGTTGAGCAACAACAACCTAGGCGGCAAGTGCGCCGACATCAATGCATTGTTTGTCGGTTTGTGCCGCGCAGCCGGTGTGCCAGCGCGTGATGTGTACGGCGTGCGCCTGGCGCCGTCTGCCTTTCACTACAAGCAATTAGGTGGTAACTCTGCCGACTTGAGCGGTGCGCAGCACTGCCGCGCCGAGGTGTTTTTGAATGGCCGCGGTTGGGTGGCCATGGATCCTGCTGACGTCACCAAAGTCATGCGTCACGAAACGCCTGAATGGTTGCGCGACGTGAACCACCCCGTGGTCGCACCCGTTTACAAAGCCTTGTTTGGTGCGTGGGAGGGCAATTGGATGGCTTGGAATATGGCACACGATGTGCGTCTGCCAGATGCATCAGGCCAAGCGGTGGGCGACCCAGTTGGGTTTTTGATGTACCCCATGGCCTTTACCAACGGCCAGTTTGTGGATCAGTACCAACCCAAAGCCTTCAAGTACGTCATCAGCGCGCAGGCCCTGTCAGCCTAAGCTTTTGTAAAGACCAAGTCCCACACGCCATGACCGAGTTTGATGCCACGGTTTTCAAACTTGGTCAGTGGTCGGTAGCTGGGCTTGTCGGCGTAGCCACTGGCGTCTTGGGCGGTGTTGAGCAAACCGGGTGTGCTGCCCAGCACCTCTAGCATTTGCTGCGCATAGGCTTCCCAGTCGGTGGCACAGTGAATGTAGCCGCCGGGCTTGAGCCTGGCCATGAGCTTGGCCACAAACGGCGCTTGTATGAGGCGGCGTTTGTTGTGGCGTTTTTTATGCCACGGGTCTGGGAAAAAGATGTGCACGCCATCGAGCTGGTCTGGAGCCAGCATGTGCTCGAGCACATCTACGGCATCGTGCGCCACGATGCGGATGTTGTGAATGTCTTGCTCGCCCGCACGCTTGAGCAAAGCACCCACACCGGGTTCATGCACTTCGCAGCATAAAAAATTGTCACTAGGGCGCACGCTGGCAATGTGAGCTGTGGACTCGCCCATGCCAAACCCAATTTCCAAAATCAATGGTGCAGTCCTGCCGAAGGCTTGCGCGGCGTCCAAGGCTTTTGGCTCGTAGGGCAGCAGCATGGCGGGCCCATAAGTCTCGAAGGCTTTGGCTTGACCCGTGGTGGTGCGACCTGCACGCAGCACATAGCTTTTGATGCGCTTGGGGAAGGGCACCTGCGAGGCATCATGGTGGCCGTCGTTGCTGTGGTTGCTGTCGTTGCGGGCTTGGTCTTGGGCGGCGGTATCGGGCATAAAAGCGGTTGGGGTGGCGTGTGAAAGGGTCAGCACGCATTGTAGGTGCGCGCATGGCGGCGTTTGCTGGCGCGCAGTCTTGGCGTGGTGTGTTGTGTTGGAGGTGGCTGGGGCGGCAGGGCACTATTGCCGCGCCCAAGGCCAGGCTTGGCACCACCACGCCAGTTGCTCCGCCAGCTGGGTTGTGGTGTGCGGCGCGGGTGGCAGGCCCAAGCAGACGGCCGCTTGGTGCAAGGCGCGGCTGGCCAGCGCAGGCGTGTCTAGTGCTAGGGCTTGCGCACCGTTTTGCTTGCTGAGCTTTTCGCCGTTGTCGCCCAGTACCAGCGGCGTGTGCAGGTAGTGCGGCGTGGTCACGCCCAAACAGTGTTGTAGCCACAGTTGGCGCGCGGTGTTGTCGGTCAAGTCTTCGCCGCGTACCACATGCGTGACGCCTTGTGCCGCGTCATCCACTACAACGCCGAGCTGGTAGGCCCACAGTTGGTCGCGCCGCCACAGGACCACGTCGCCGACCTCCGTGGCCAAGTGCTGCTGCTGCGGGCCCAAGCGCCGGTCTGTCCAAGTGATCAAGTCGCTGCCGGCTGGTGGCACCTTCAAACGCCATGCAATGGGGCCAGTGTGTGTCGTGCTGTGGCGACAGGTGCCGGGGTAGACGTTGGCGCGGTGATGCGTAGCGTGCGTGGCATGCGCAGCCGCTGCAATCGTTTGTCTGGAGCAACTGCATGCGAACACGTGGTCATGCGACTGCAGCTGTTGCAACGCTGTCTCGTACAAGGGCGTGCGCTGGCTTTGCCATGTGACTGGGCCATCGGGGCGCAAACCACAGGCGTCCAGTTGGCGCAGTATGGCTTGGTCCGCACCGGGCACGCAGCGCGGCGTGTCCAAGTCTTCGATGCGCACCAACCACTGGCCGCCGTGGGCTTTGGCGTCCAGCCAGCTGGCCAGCGCTGCCACCAAAGAGCCCGCGTGCAGCAGGCCCGTGGGGGAGGGCGCAAATCGCCCTATATAGCCGCCCAAGGTATCTGCCGCCACGTTGTCCGTTCTGGCATTTGCTCGCGTACGCGCGCCTTGGCCTGCGTGCTGTTTAGGCTTTTGGGGCCTTGGCAGGCTTGGCCAGCTTTGCAGCTTGGGTTGTTTTAGCGTTGTCTTTGGCCACCATGGCCAGTGCCAGCTCCAGGCCGGACACGAAGGCGTTTTCAACGCGGTTGCCCAAGCACCAGTCGCCGCACACACCCAAGCCCTGGCGCGCGTCCAGCAAGTGGCTGCTGCCCAATGCCACACGTGTTTGCGCGTACAACCAACGGTGGGCTTGTGCGTGTCCAGGTTCGGCGCGAATGCCCGTGACCTCTGCAAAGGCTTTAACGAGTTTGGCGGTGACGCGTTCGGGCGCGTCGTTGACGTGCTCGGCCGACCACTCTGGGTTGGCTTGTATGGTCCAGCGCTCCACGCTGGCGCGCGCGGGCTTGCTCGACTCGCGCGCCATCCATGAAATGCGGTGGTGCGTGCTGCGCGCCACGTTCCATTGTGGCCCTAGGTGAGGCAAGCCTGGCTGGCTGGCGTTGGGGTAAGCCAGCATGACGGTCCAGCAGGGATCCACGATCACTTGTGCCAGTCGCTGCTGCCAAGCGGGCATGAGGTTGCTGCCTTGTAGCAGCGCTTGCGCTTGGTCGCTGGGAATGGCAAACACCACGTGGTCAAAGCCTGCGGCTTGTTCGGTTTGGCTGTGCTCGGTGTCGCCCACCTCCATGGTGAGTGCCCACTGGCCATCTTGTTTGCTCACGCGGGTGATGCGGCTTTGCACATGCACTTGCGCGCCAGTGATGCTGCCGTCGCCCAGTGGCGCAGCCCACGCCTTGAGCAAGCTGCTCATACCCGGCGTGCCCACCCAATGCGAGTCTGACGGCTTGCCAGTTGCAGCCAACACGTGGCCTGTGTCGTCAAGGACGTTGACGGTGTTGGCGCTCCAGCGCTTGGCTGCGCTGGGTGTGGTGGCCATGGCTTGTGCAAAGCGCGGGTCGCGCACGGTGAAGTACTGCGCGCCGTGGTCAAAGTCGCCAAACGGGCTGTGGCGCGTGGACATGCGCCCACCTACACCTCGGCTTTTGTCAAACAAGGTGACGCTGTAGCCGGCTTGCGCCAGTGTGCGAGCGCATACGACGCCGGACATGCCTGCACCGATAACGGCCACGCATGATTGCGGTGCGGCGGCGGCGCGGGTGGCAGAGGAAGAGGGGGTTTTGGCACGTGGCATGCTGGCTCCAAACGGTGTGGGTGTTGAAGCTACAGTGTGCCTTAAATTTGCGCGCTTACAGGCGCAGGTGTCGCATCTCTAAGCAAAGAAAACAGCGCATGCAAGCCGCTGCGGCGGCTGCGTGCCCATTCAAACCGCTGCGGCACTCACCGAGATGGGTGAGCCGCCATACGGTCTATCAAGTGCCCTTGGCTGCTACTGGGCTAACGGTGACTGTGGCTTTGGCGCCTCTGAAGCCTGCTTCTATGTACACCGTGGCTGAGCGCTGTGCTTTGGTGAATGTGAGCAAACTGACCTTGCCGTAAGACGAGGCCACCAATTGCCAGCCAAAGGCTTTGCCTTGGTCTCGAAAGAACACGAAAGCCGATTGCGCTTCGCCACTCAAGTCCAACACCAAGCGGCCAGTCCAGTTGCTGCCAGCGCCCAATATCAAGGTGTCCGCACTGTTGATGGCTGAGCCGGCGGGAATGGGGAAGTCGTCGGCCACGCGAGCGTCGGGCGCAACGCTGGGCGCGCTGGGCGAGCCGTCTAGTGGCACGCTGTCGTAGTTGGTGGCGCACGCGGTGAGCAGTGCGCTCAAGGCGATGACAGCGACAGATGTGATGCGTGTCAATAAGTGCATGTTGATGTCCTCGTGTTGACGTGAGATCAGCCGCGCACGCATGTTGCGCCCGGGGCTGGATTGTGCCCTGACGCTGCGCAGCGGCATCAGGTCTACCCGCAGGCCGTTAGGCCGCAGGCGTTGCGGTGAGGCGCGCTGCAATGGCAGTCGCGCGGGGCAGCAGGGCTTTGTAAGGCAGCAACAGCACGCCGGCCATCAGCCACTTCATGGACAAGTCGCCCACGGCCAGCATCAACCAGTTCATGTCCGAGCCGTAGAAAGCGATGTAGAAGAAGATACCGGTGTCGATCACGGATGCGATCAATGAACCAATGAGTGGCGCTTTCCACCACGACTGGGCACGCAAGCGGTTGAATGCGGCGATGTCCAGCAACTGCGCGGTTAGGAAGGCAGCGCCAGAGGCCAGTGCGATTTGCGGCGTGGCCAAGTACACCGACAAGACAACAGCCAGTGCAAAACCCATGAGGGCCACTTTGCGTGCGGCGGCCGCGCCCCAAGCACGGTTGGTCAAGTCGGTGACCAAAAACACCAAGGGGTAAGTAAAAGCACCCCATGTCAGCCAGTCGTTGATGGCGTACATAACGGCGATGTTGGAGACGACCAAGACCAGCGTCATGGCGAGTACAGGCCAGCGCAGGGCGGCTAAAGTGTGTGTTTTCATACTAATATTGTCTCATGTCTCGTGTCTAGGGTTGGGGCTCGGGCTCGGGCTTGGGCTTGGGCTTGGGCTTGGGCTTCGACTGTGTCAGGACCTCATAAAATTCCGGGCAGGCTATGGTGACATCCCGATCTGCGTCTGTTACCCATAGTGGGATGCACCGCGTGAGCCACCACGTGGCACTGGCAAGAAGG
>JANREF010000064.1:5841-9436 GCA_030726195.1 Burkholderiaceae bacterium
TCATGTCTCGTGTCTAGGGTTGGGGCTCGGGCTTGGGCTTGGGCCGGGGCTTACCGCACTTAACTTGTCAGCAAGCCGTCAGGTGCTGCAGCAGTTCGGGTTTACACTTATTTGTATATCAGCATTCAATAATATAGTTGCATACCGATTAACCCATGGACAACGCCTTGCAAGAACTCCACGCCGTATTTGAATCCACAGCCCGCTACTTCAGCGTGCTGGGCGAACCGACGCGCTTGAAGATTTTGCACGTGATCTGCCAAGAGGAAAAGTGTGTCAACGACATCATTCGCGCCACTGGTTTGCTGCAAGCCAACGTGTCTAGGCACTTGGGTTTGATGTACCAAGCGGGTTTGTTGTCGCGCCGCCGAGAGGGCACTCAAATCTTCTACCAGGTGGCCGAGCCCTTGTTTGTTGAGTTGTGCCGGTCCATTTCTGTGCAGGTCGCCAGCCGTTTGTCGCCTGAAGAGCTCGGCAGACTTGGTGCGGCGCCAGCCTTTGGTTGAGCGTGTGTGGGCTTGTGTGTGTTTCGTGGCGGTGCCTTAAGGGCCGTGTAATTTTTAGACAAAAGAGGAAATATGAGCGTCAATCCTGAACTCAATGTGCCTGTTGGCAACAGCTTAGACCAGCCTATTGGTCGCGTCGTTGCCGCGCCGGAAAACCACTTGTCGGCCGATGGCCTAGAGACGGCGCGCAAAGCGCGTCGCAGCTTCATGGGCAAGGCTTTGGCCATGGGCGCAGGCGTTGCTGCTTCCAGCCAAGCGGCCATGGCAGCCACGGGCGAGCGTGCTATTTTGGAGTTGCCTGAGCACACCAAAGGCTTGGGCCAAGGCGTGACCGCTTCCAAGTACGGCATGCCCAGCAAGTGGGAAGGCAACTTGCAGCGCCGCGAGAGCCCAGGCTTGACGCGCGTGCCACAAGCCTCTGTGAGCTTTTGCCCACTGCAAGGCCTGTTCGGCATCATCACACCGAGTGGCTTGCACTTTGAGCGCCACCACCAAGGCTGGTGGGATATCGACCCGTCACAGCACCGTTTGATGATCAACGGCTTGGTCAAGCGCGAGCGTGTGTTCACCATGGACGATTTGATGCGCTTGCCCAGCGTGTCGCGCATTCACTTCATTGAGTGTGGTGCCAACACCGGGCCTGAGTGGGGCAACGTGGCACTGCCAACTGTGCAATACACCCACGGCATGATCAGCTGCTCGGAGTACACCGGCGTGATGTTGTCGACCGTGTTGGAGATGTGTGGCATTGACAAGAAGGCTGCCAAATTTGTGCTGGCCGAAGGTGCAGACGGCTCCAGCATGACGCGTACCATTTCCATGGAGCGAGCCATGGACGACGTGATGATCGCTTGGGGCATGAACGGCGAAATGCTGCGCCCCGAAAACGGCTACCCCCTGCGTTTGGTGGTGCCTGGCGTGCAAGGTGTGAGCTGGGTGAAGTACCTGCGCCGCATTGAAGTGGGCGACAAGCCCTGGGCAGCCAAGGACGAGGCGGTGCACTACATCGACTTGCAACCCGACGGCCAGCACAGGCAGTACACCTCTATTCAAGAGTGCAAGAGCGTGATCACCACGCCTTCAGCAGGTCAAACCCTGCTGGACAAGGGCTACTACAACGTGACCGGTCTTGCTTGGTCAGGCCGTGGCCCCATCAAGCGTGTGGACGTGTCTGTGGACGGTGGACGCAACTGGCGCACAGCGCGTTTGGAAGGCCCTGTGCAAAACAAGGCGCTGACCCGCTTCAACATTGATTGGGTGTGGGATGGCAAGCCCGCCATTTTGCAAAGCCGTGCCATTGACTCCACTGGTTACGTGCAGCCCAAAATCAACCAACTGCGCGCCGTACGCGGCACGCGCTCGATCTACCACAACAACGCAATTCAGTCTTGGAAAGTTTCCGAGAACGGCGAAGTCTCAAACGTGCAGGTGTACTAATGCGAGCCACTACTTTGAACCAACCTATGAAACGTACCCTCTCATCAGCCTTGCTCGCCCTGAGCGTCTTGGCCAGCGGCAGCGTGTTTGCCGCCAAGCCTTGGAACGACATTGGCCGCGACGCGACCAAAGACGAGGTCGCCGCTTGGGATATCGATGTGCGCCCAGACTTCAAGGGTTTGCCTAAAGGCGCGGGCTCTGTGGACCGCGGCACCGAAGTGTGGGAGAGCAAGTGCGCGTCCTGTCACGGTGTGTTCGGTGAATCCAACGAAGTGTTCACGCCCATCATTGGCGGCACCACACTTCAAGACATCGAGACTGGTCATGTGGCCAATTTGCTGCCGGGTAAAAACTTCCCACAGCGCACGACCATCATGAAGGTGGCCACTGTGTCCACGCTGTGGGACTACATCAACCGTGCCATGCCTTGGAACGCGCCCAAGTCGTTGTCAACCGACGATGTTTACGCTGTCTTGGCCTACTTGTTGAACTTGGCTGAAATCGTGCCTGCCGACTACGTGTTGAGCAACGACAACATTGCCCAAGTGCAAGAGCGTATGCCCAACCGCAACGGCATGACGTTCTTCAAGCCATTGTGGGATGTCAATAGCAAAGGCGACGTGGTCAATACAGCTTGCATGACCAACTGTGCGTCTGAGCTGACATTGGGTTCTAGCTTGCCTGACTTTGCCCGCGACGCGCATGGCAACATCAACGAGCAAAACCGAGGCATTGGCCCCGTTCGCGGCGCAGTGACCACTGAGCCCGCGCCCAAAACCTTGGAGCAAGCGCGCGAGAAGCTGGGCGGCCCAGCGCAAGCGCCTAAAGCTGAAGGTGCGCCTGATGTGAAAGCATTGCTCACCAGCAATTCGTGTACCGCGTGTCACGGCATGGTCAGCAAGATGGTCGGCCCTGGCTTTGCAGAAGTTGCTGCCAAGTACAAGGGCACAGCCGATGCCTTGGATTACTTGAGTGCCAAAATTAAAAATGGCGGCGTGGGTGTGTGGGGTGGTATTCCAATGCCTGCGCAAGCGCAACTCAGCGATGCAGATGCCGCCGCGATTGCGCAGTGGATTGCAGCAGGCGCCAAGTAAAAGAGCAATAGCGGCAGGTGAGACCCACCTGCCGTTGCTTGTAAATGGCCTCTTTGGGCGGGCTTGAATAGGCCCAGTTCAAGAGGCTTTTTCTAAACGTAGTCGAACGTCTGCTGGTGACAACCCCTAGTTGATATTCGTCTAAATCGATATAAGATCAGACTGATGAAACAATACAAGTCCTCAACCATGAGCGCACTGACCGCTGGTCTGTTGGCCGCTGCTGCTTTATTTGCGGGTTCTGCCCATGCACTGGACACGGCCAAAGCCAAGCAGTTGGCCCAAGCCAACGCCTGCATGGGTTGCCATGCGGTAGACAAAAAATTGGTGGGTCCTGCGTACAAGGACATGGCCGCCAAGTACAAGGGCATGGATGCGGCCAAGTTGGCCGTGAGCATCAAGGCCGGTGGCGCTGGCAAGTGGGGCCCAATCCCCATGCCTGCACAAGGCCGTTTGAGCGACGCCGAGGCCAAAGTGTTGGCCGAGTGGGTGTTGGCAGGTGCACCCAACTGATACGCTGGGATACATTTCTCCGCGCTTTCTTACCCAAGCCTCTTA
>JANREF010000065.1 GCA_030726195.1 Burkholderiaceae bacterium
CCATAGATGTGTCGCCTGCCAACACACGCGACAACGCACCCGACAGCGCACCCGACAACACAACCACCGCGGTACTGCCACGCAGTGTGAGCCTGCCACTGGCGATAGACCTGTCGCTGGACATCACCGATATCGCGCTGAAGCAAGGCACCACCACCCAACACATCCACGCGCTGCAGGCCGCTTACAGCTACGGCGGCGGTGCGCAGCCGCACGAATTGGTTCTGGGCCATTTGCAATACGGCAAGCTCCAAGCCAGCGCACAGGCCAGCCTGCGCTCAACAGGTGCCTGGCCCTTGCTCGTGACTGCAACCATCAACACACCCGCGTCTGTATTGGCCGCGCAGCTGGCCACGCAACAGCTATCAGCGTCCGTCAGCGTGCAAGGCCACTTGGGCTATGCAAGGACACCATCCACAACACAGACCCCAGACACAGCGGCAACGACAACCGACAATGCACCGCCCCAGATTGTTTTAAAGGCCACAGCGAGCGGCAACAAGCGCAACCTGCTGGAGGCAGAGGTCACCCTAAACCCCTGGGCTACACAGCCGGTGCAGCAGGCGCGTCTGGTCTTGAGTCAACTCAACTTGGCCAACTGGCTACCTGCCGGTACTGCAGCACTGACCACCGACCTATCAGGCACGGTCACCGTCTCACCCGCGGCCAACGGCAATTGGTTGGGCCACATACAGCTGTCGCAGTCTGCCACCACACCATGGCCTGCGGCCCAATTGTCTGCTGATGTGACGTGGAGCGACAGCAGCATCTCGGCCAACGCCATAGACCTGCGTGTGCTGCAAGACCAGCACGTACAAGCATGGCTGCGCGGCGACGCCACTTTCAACACCGCGACTAGCCATGTGCGACTGGCGCTGCAAGGCCAAGCACCTGGTGTCAGCGCGGCGACCACACTGCGCATGGATATGCAGCACCAGCTGATGCCCGTCGGCGATGTTCAACTCGACCTCAGCGACGCGGCACAACTGACGAGGTGGCTACAGACGACAACCCAGGGCAACCCGCTGTTCGCCGCCATCGAGACTGCACCGCAAGGCCAGCTGGATTTGAAGGCATCGTTTGCACCCAACGAACAGGTCGCCGTGACCGTGCAAGCCAAGCAGCTGGTCATACCGTGGCGCGGCACCAGCGTGCGCATTGGCAGCGCGACACTTGCGCTGTCCAACACGTGGCAAAACCTGTTGCTAGACCTGTCCGTAGACGCACAAGCCCCCGGCTTGATAGACGGCATCACGCTACACACCAGCGCACAAGTCGACGCACGCGGCCTAGCGCGCGCCAACCTCATATGGCGCGACGTGATGTGGCAGCTGCAACTGCGCGAGCGCGACCAACGCACCTGGAACGCCCGAAGCACATCGCCATGGGCTGGCCAACTCCAAGACGGCAAAGCCAGCGGCAATGCCAGCGGCCTATCCATTGGGCTGGCCAACTGCACCACAGCCAACTGTGCCGCGTTGTTGAGCTGGCAGGCGTGGCGTGCCAGCGCCGACGGCATCACCACAGCTGGACGCGTGGACAACCTGAACGTAGCCTTGTTGCAAGCCCTGTGGCCGCAGCTGGCCAGCGCCTCGCAGCACACCACACCTTGGCGCGGCAACTTGGTGGTCGGTGCCAGCTTTCGTGCAAACTTTGGCCCCAAGCTCACGCCCGATGTGTTGCTGCGTTTAGACAAAACATCGGGAGATATCGAGCTGTTTGCCAGCGAAGATCGCGCCTGGCACACACTGGGGCTTACGGCGCTGTCTGCCCAAGCACGGTGGCAAGACCGTGCACTCACCGCCCAAGCGACGCTGGACAGCCGTTTGGCCGGGCGCAT
>JANREF010000066.1 GCA_030726195.1 Burkholderiaceae bacterium
GCTTTCGCCACTACCCCCTCAAGATAGCGTGTCTACCAATTTCACCACGACGGCTTTTGTCTGCTTTGCGCCTAACAACAGTGTGTTGAACTGTGTTGCGCTGTACTCAAACAAGCCCTAGAGTTTACCCTGAAAAGCGTGCGGTTTCATGGCCTGCGCACGCTTGTTTTGCGGTATTTGGGCTGCGTTTACATATAAGCAAAAACTGATATTTGTGCGCACTTTGACGCACCCACAAAAAAAGCCACCTCGCATACGCACAGGTGGCTTTGACAGGTGACCCTCACAGGCGTTTGCAGCACAAGTGCTGCCCACACACTGCAATGATCAGTTGCCTGGGATCGCGTCTGGCTTGGGTGCAGCAGGTGCTGTGTTGGCAGGCGCGATGTCGCCGGTTGGTGCTGGAATGTTGGCCGCAGCGGGTGCCACCTGCTCAAGTACGCTGGAGCTGGACACAACGGGTGGGCGGTAACCCACGTAGGACAAAAACAGCGTCGAGCCCAAAAACACCGAGGCCAATACCGCCGTGGTGCGCGACAAGAAGTTGGCACTGCCGCTGGCGCCAAACAAGCTGCCAGAGCTGCCACTGCCAAAGGCTGCGCCAGCATCGGCACCCTTGCCGTGTTGCATCAAGATCAAACCAATCATGGTCAATGCAGACAGCAGCTGAATGGCCATCAGGATGTTGGATAAAACGCTCATGTCAAATTACTCCGAGAAAACTGGTCGAATAGTAGTTGTGCCAAGCAGTGCTTACGACGCTGCTTGAATAATGGTTAAAAAGTCCGCCGCTTTGAGCGCCGCACCGCCAATCAGGCCGCCGTCAATATCAGGTTGTGCCAGCAAGGTTTGCGCGTTGGCTGCATTCATACTGCCACCGTACAAAATACGCACCCGCCCCGATTGCTCGGTAGCCGCTGCCAGCTGCGCGCGCAAGACTGCATGCACCTCTTGCGCTTGCTCGGGCGAGGCGGTTTTGCCTGTGCCAATAGCCCAGACTGGCTCATAAGCCACCACAATCTCGCTCACACAATGTGCCACCGCGTGGATCGCACCCGCCAATTGTCGCTTGACAACGGCTTGTGTCTCACCAGCCTCACGCTGCTCTAAGGTTTCGCCTACGCATACGATGGGCGTGATGCCTTTGGCCAGCGCGGCTTGGGCTTTTGCACCCACCACCGCATCGGTTTCACCGTGGTACAGACGCCGCTCTGAGTGCCCGACGATGGCGTAACGCACACCACAGTCTGCCAACATGGCCGCGCTGAGCTCACCTGTGAAGGCGCCCTTGTCTGCTGCGGACACATCTTGCGAGCCCACCATCACGGCAGTGCCCTGCAGCGCTTGCACCACATCGGCAATGTACACAGCAGGTGGGCACACCAACACGTCACATGCGTTGGCAGGCAAACCTGCGGCAATGCCGGCCAACAACGCTGCGTTGTCGGCACGACTGCCGTTCATTTTCCAATTGCCTGCAATGAGTTTTTTCATGGCATTCATCTAGTCGTTGATCGTTGTTGCGCCCACGTCAGCACGATTTTGCCGATGTGCGCATTGGACTCCATCAGCGCGTGCGCTTGTGCGGCCTCGCCAGCGTCAAAGGTTTTGAACAACACAGGCTTGATGGCACCTGAGGCCAGCTTGGGCCACACGTGTTCTCGCAGCTTGGCCGCAATGTCTGCTTTGAACGCAACAGGTCTGGCTCGCAGGGTAGAGCCTGTGATGGTCAAACGCTTGCGCAGCACCAAACCCGCATTCATGCTGGCATTGATGCCACCTTGCACCGCAATGATCACCAAGCGCGCATCGTCCGCCATACACGACACTTCACGTGCCACGTAGTCGCCGGCCACCATGTCCAACACCACATCCACACCTTTGCCGCCCGTGATGTGCATCACTTGCTCGGCAAAGTCGGTCGTGCGGTAATTGATGGCATGGTCTGCGCCCAAGTCGGTGCAAGCTTGGCACTTGGCATCGCTGCCAGCCGTGGCGATCACGGTTGCGCCAAAGGCTTTGGCCATCTGGATCGCTGTCACACCAATACCGCTGGTACCACCTTGAATCAGTAGCGTCTCACCAGCCACCAAGCGGGCACGGTCAAAAACGTTGCTCCACACGGTGAAAAATGTCTCGGGCAAGGATGCAGCTTGCACCATATCCATACCGCCTGGCACGGGCAAGCACTGGCCTACGGGCGCAGCGCACAGCTGTGCATAGCCGCCACCTGCAACCAAGGCGCATACGGCGTCGCCTAAGGCGAAACCAGCTTGGGCCATGGCCTGTGCGTCACCACCCACAATCACCCCCGCCACCTCTAAGCCGGGCACGTCAGACGCGCCGGCTGGGGGTGGGTAGGCGCCTGTGCGCTGCAACACGTCGGGGCGGTTGATACCGCTGGCGTGCACCTGAATCAAGACCTCCCCGGCACCGGCTGCCACATCGTCGCGCGCACCCAAGCGCAGCACGTCTGGCGCGCCGAACTCGGTGATGTGAACTGCTTGCATGGTGGCTGTTTGAACCTGGGGTTGTCGTGAATCGGCCGCAGGCCTTACTGCTGTTGCTGTTGCTGTTGCTGCTGCTCGCCACCGTTGTCACGGTCCAGCAACACTTTCATAGACAGCTTGATGCGGCCTTTTTCGTCGGTCTCGAGCACCTTCACGCGCACCACTTGGCCTTCGCTCAAGTAGTCGCTGACCTTTTCCACGCGCTCGTGCGCGATTTGGCTGATGTGCAGCAAACCGTCTTTGCCTGGCAGCAAGTTCACGAGTGCGCCAAAGTCCAACAGTTTGGTGATTGCGCCTTCGTAAATCGCACCCACTTCCACTTCGGCTGTGATTTCTTCAATGCGACGCTTGGCTTCCTCAGCCATTGCACCGTCTATCGATGCGATGGTGATGGTGCCGTCTTCTTCGATGTTGATTTGCGTGCCGGTCTCTTCGGTCAAAGCGCGGATGGTTGCACCACCCTTGCCGATCACATCACGAATTTTCTCGGGGTTGATCTTCATGGTGAACAAGCGTGGCGCGAAGTCTGACACTTCGGCCTTGGCCTCACCCATGGCTTCTTGCATCTTGCCCAAAATGTG
Source organism: Burkholderiaceae bacterium (assembly GCA_030726195.1). Taxonomy (GTDB): domain Bacteria; phylum Pseudomonadota; class Gammaproteobacteria; order Burkholderiales; family Burkholderiaceae_C; genus RS62. The sequence goes on from JANREF010000066.1 coordinate 3,092, forward strand.
CATGCGTGCTTCTTTGGCTTGAGCCAAAGCGACTTGCATGATTTCTTTGGTGATACCTTGGATCTTGATGTCCATTTGCAGCGCGGTCACACCATCGGTGGTACCTGCTACTTTAAAGTCCATGTCGCCCAAGTGATCTTCGTCACCCAAAATATCGGTCAACACCGCAAAGCGGCTGCCTTCTTTGATCAGGCCCATGGCAATACCTGCCACGTGTGCTTTCAATGGCACGCCAGCGTCCATCATGGACAAGCAGCCACCACACACAGAAGCCATAGACGATGAGCCGTTGGACTCGGTGATCTCGCTCACCACACGCAATGTGTAGGGGAAGTCTTCTTTGGCTGGCAACACAGCGTTCAAGGCACGCTTGGCCAAACGGCCGTGGCCAATTTCGCGACGCTTAGGGCTGCCCACGCGACCGGTTTCACCAGTGGCGAACGGAGGCATGTTGTAGTGCAGCATGAAGCGGTCTTCAAACTCGCCAGCCAGCGCATCAATGCGCTGTGCATCGCGCTCGGTGCCCAATGTGGTCACAACCAACGCCTGCGTTTCACCGCGTGTGAACAAGGCAGAGCCGTGTGTACGTGGCAACACGCTGTTGCGAATCTCGATAGGACGAACCGTGCGTGTGTCGCGGCCATCAATGCGTGGCTCACCTGCCAAAATTTGGCCGCGAACGATCTTGGCTTCGATGTCGTGCAGCAAGCTCTCAACGTTGACCGCGTCAAACGTCATAGCAGCAGCAGTCAAGCCCGCCATCACTTCAGCGTATGCAGTGCGGCATGCTTGCGTGCGTGCTTGCTTGTTGCGAATTTGGTAGGCTGCCTCGAGCTTGGCGCCGCCAAGCTCTTGCACCTTGGCAACCAAGGCTTCATCTTGTGCAGGAGCCGTCCAATCCCACACAGGCTTGCCTGCTTCGCGCACCAACTCGTGGATCGCGTTGATGGCAATGTTGCCTTGCTCATGGCCAAACACCACGCCGCCCAACATGATTTCTTCGCTCAGCTGTTGCGCTTCAGACTCAACCATCAACACGGCAGTTTCTGTACCGGCAACCACCAAGTCCATCAGCGAGTCTTTACGCGCTGTTTGGCCTGGGTTCAACACGTATTCACCGTTCACGTAGCCCACGCGCGCTGCGCCAATGGGGCCATTGAAAGGAATGCCACTGATGGACAACGCAGCGCTGGTACCGATCAAAGCAGCAATGTCGGCGTCCACTTCTGGGTTCAAGGACAGTGTGTGGATGACCACTTGCACTTCGTTGTAGAAGCCTTCTGGGAACAAGGGGCGAATCGGGCGGTCGATCAAGCGTGATGTGAGTGTTTCAAATTCGCTTGGGCGGCCTTCGCGCTTGAAAAAGCTGCCGGGGATCTTGCCCGCAGCATAGGTTTTCTCAAGGTAGTCCACGGTCAGTGGGAAAAAGTCTTGACCTGCTTTGGCAACCGACTTGGCCACCACGGTGGCCAGAATCACGGTGCCTTCGATATCGACCAACACAGCGCCGCTGGATTGGCGAGCAATTTCGCCTGTTTCCATGGTGACCGAATGCTGGCCCCACTGGAAGGTTTTGGTAACTTTATTGAACATAGTCATGGTGTTAACTCCTGAAGTTATTGATCGCCTGCCCTTTGACATCAAAGAGCCTGTGGCGACTGGTTTTTTGCCCAAACACACCAGCAGAACACGATGCCATCCCAAAAAGACATTGATTGCAATGGACTTTTTGGAATGACACAGCTTCGACCTGCTGCGTACATCCGGGACCTGTAGGGCCTAAACCCTGATTGGCAAACATGCAAAACGCATATCGCCAATGTGCAAAACGCCTGAGCCAGCGAACTGACTCAGGCGTCGTAATCTGACTAAACGACCAAGCGGTCTGTCATTACTTGCGCAGTGACAACTTGGCGATCAAGGCCAAGTAACGGTCAGCGTCTTTGGACTTCAAGTAGTCCAACAGCTTGCGGCGACGGCTAACCATGCGCAACAAACCGCGACGACCGTGGTGGTCTTTTTTGTTTTCTTTGAAGTGAGGTGTGAGGTAGTTGATACGTGCGGTCAACAAGGCCACTTGCACTTCGGGGCTGCCTGTGTCGTTGGCGGCACGGGCGTTTTCTTTAACGATGTCAGCTTTGACGATTCCGGTCATGAGTTTTCTCTCTTTACTTGCGTGACCTGCAGCAAACATGAGGGCTTACACCCGAACACTGTTGACCGCATGGCACGTGTTGTGTGCAACAGGTATTTGCTGCACAGCCAGCGATTATAGCCCTAAAGGCCGCCTTTGGGTTGCACCCCGGCCACCAAACTCGCGTGGCCTCGCAAAAACGGCCTACGTGTTGGACTGGACAGTTGGGCCGGACAGTTGGGCTGGACTAACTAAGCGGCCTGGGATGGGGCAGTTGAACGGGGCAGCTGAACGGTCCAGTTGAACAGGCCGGCAAATCACAGCCCCGCCGTAGCTTATTCGGGGCGAAGCATCTCGCAAGTGGTGGGCAAGGCAGCCTCTTGGGCCGTGAGACGCAACACCACCCTAAAGCCAAAGCCGCTGCCCTCGGTGTCAAACGGCACACCCGCGCGGCCCGCCTCATCCATTACGGCCACCACCAAAGGCTGCTCGATTTGATGGTCGGCCACACGCATGAGCATGCGGTGCCCGGACACGCTCACATCGGTGCGCTCCAGGGCCAGGGCCAGCTGGTAAGCGTCCACATCACTTGGGCTGCCCACACGGCTGGCTGCGGACAAGCCATTGGCCAGCGCCTGCATCATGCCCTGCATGCGCATGTGCACGTAATCTTGCTCTGGGTTGGGAAATGACGCCTTGAAACGCTTGTAGAACGCGCTGGAGGCGTCGCTGCCGTCGTTGGGAAACCACTCGGCAACCGCCAACACCTTGCCTACGCCCGCTTGTCCAATTGCAGCGGGCGCGCCCAAAGCGTTGCCATAAAAGGTGTAAAAAGTGCCGTCAAAGCCCACATCTTTGGCCGCCTTGACCAACAAGGTCAAGTCGTTACCCCAGTTGCCTGTGATCACAGCTTGCGCGCCGCTGGCCTTGATTTTGGCTGCGTACGGGGCGAAGTCTTTGATGCGCGCCATGGCATGCAGCTCACGACCAACCACCTCAATGTCGGGGCGTTTGCTGGCCAGTTGTGCTGCGGCCTCCCGCACCACGCTTTGACCAAAACTGTAGTCTTGCCCAATCAAGTACACGCGCTTGAGGTCTTGATTGGCCTGAATCGCCTGCATCAGTGCAGACATGCGCATATTGGCGTGGGCATCGAAGCGGAAATGCCAAAAACTACAAGCCTCGTTGGTCAGCGAAGGCTCTACCGCCGAATAGTTCAAGAACACCACCCGGTTGGCTGGGTCGCGCTGGTTGTGTTTGTTGATGGCATCCACCAAGGCCAGCGCTACTGCGGACGAGTTGCCCTGCACCACCACACGGATGCCTTGGTCTATGGCCGAACGCAGCGCGGACAAGGCCTCTTCAGGGCGACTCTTGCTGTCGAAACGCACCACCTCTAACGGGCGCTGTTGGGCTTGCGCGCCAACGCCCCAGGTCACACCGCCCTTGGCATTGATGGTTTGGGCCGCCCACGCCAGGTTGCGGTACACCGCCTCGCCTGTGTTGGTGAACGGGCCACTCAGGCCCTCGATCATGGCCACTCGAATGGGCTGGCCCGCTGCAGGCGTTAGTTGCGGTGCGGCCGCACTCACGTTCACACTGGCACACACCACGGCCGCTGCACCCAACACCACCACACCCCGTGCTCGAAGTTGTTGCCATATTGTCGATACGCGCATGAATGTCTATCCTAGGTTGAGCAATGAAGATGAGGGCACGCCCACAGCGTGCGGGCCGCACAGCGGATCAAGCTTTAGCAGCCCACGCAGTTTAGGTTAACTGAGTTATTGATTTGAGATGGAATCAATGGCATCCAACGGCCAACGCGGGCGCACATGAAAACTGCGGTCCAACCCTTGTGCCAATGCCGGTTGGGCCTGTGGCATCAAGCCGGCCTGCCACCGCAAGGCTGCAGCCATGGCAATCATGGCGCCGTTGTCGGTGCACAAGTGCAGCTCGGGATAGTGCACGCGGGCCTGCACTTTGGCACATGCCGCATTCATCTGCGCGCGCAATGCCCTGTTGGCCCCCACGCCGCCAGCCACCACCAAGCGTGACAAGCCAGAGTCCTTCAAAGCGCGCAAGCTCTTTTTCACCAACACCTCCACGATAGCCGCCTGCGTACTGGCGGCCAAGTCGCGCAATTGTTGCTGCGTGGGTTGCTCGCCCAACTTGCGGTGCTGCACCATCACAGCGGTTTTCAAGCCTGCAAACGAGAAGTCCAAATTACCGCTGTGCAGCAACGGGCGCGGCAAGGCAAAGGCTTGGGCATTGCCCTGCTCGGCCAACGCGGCCAACGCTGGCCCGCCGGGATAGCCCAGCCCCATCACCTTGGCCGACTTGTCAAACGCTTCACCTGCGGCGTCGTCTATGGTTTCACCCAACAACACGTACTGGCCCACCGCATCCACGCGCATGAGTTGGCTGTGCCCGCCCGACACCAACAAGGCAACAAACGGGAATTCAGGTGGGTCTTGGCTTAAAAACGGCGAGAGCAAATGGCCCTCTAGATGGTGCATGCCAACACTTGGAATATTTAAGCCCATGGCCATACCACTGGCCACCCCAGCCCCCACCAACAAGGCGCCGGCCAGACCTGGGCCGCGCGTGAACGCAATGAGGTCGATGTCTTGCAAACGCAGGCCCGCCTCACCCAGCGCTTGCTCGGTCAGTGGCAACACGCGCTGTATGTGGTCGCGACTTGCCAGCTCGGGCACCACACCGCCAAAGTCTTGGTGCATGGCGATTTGGCTGTACAGGGCCGCACCCAACAGCGCGGGCGTACCACTGGCCTGCGCCTGCACCACAGCCACACCTGTTTCATCGCACGACGACTCAATTCCCAATATGTACATAGGCGCCAAGTGTAGACGCACGCCACAGTCCATGCGCTGTGCCCCTACACTCTGGGCATGACCGATACCGCCGCGCCACAAGACCCCTCCCATTTCGACACCATCATCATTGGCGCAGGTGCCGCCGGGCTCATGTGCGCGGGCGTTGCAGGCCCACAAGGCCTGCGCGTCTTGCTGCTAGACCATGCCACCAAGGTGGCCGAAAAAATTCGCATCTCTGGCGGCGGTCGATGCAATTTCACCAACCGCGACCTGGACGTGCGCAACCCCCAGCGCCACTTCATCAGCGACAACCCACGGTTTTGCAAACACGCCTTGGCCAGCTACACGCCAGACGACTTCATTGCGCTGATGGCCAAACACCAACTGGGCTACACCGAGAAACACAAAGGCCAGTTGTTTTGCGACCAGTCTGCAGGCGCCATCATTCAAATGCTGCTGAACGAGGCACAAGCCGGCGGTGTGGACCACCGCCAAGGCGTGCAAGTACACGGCGTCACCCAAGCCTCAGGCCGCTACCACGTGAGCACCAGCATGGGCAACTTCAGCGCCACCAACTTGGTCATCGCCACCGGCGGGCTGTCCATTCCCAAGATCGGGGCCAGCGATTTTGGCTACACGGTGGCCAAGCAGTTCGACCTGCCACTGATCCCCACGCGCCCTGCACTGGTGCCTCTGACCTTTGAGGGCAGCGATTGGGCCGCATTCACAGCGCTGGCCGGTGTGGCCTTGCCGGTGCACATTCAGGTGACAGGCGAGACGCGGGCCGACAAAACCGCGTTCGACGAAGACTTGCTGTTCACGCACAAGGGTCTGAGCGGCCCCGCTATTTTGCAAATATCCAGTTACTGGCAAGCCGGGCAAGCCCTGCGCATCAACCTGCACCCGCACGAGGCGCTGGATCAACGCTTTGAGCAGCTCAAAGCCACATCACGCAAACAGCTGGGCAACGAGCTATCCACCTTGCTGCCCAACCGCTTGGCTCAGCAATGGCTGCAGTCGGATGCGCAGTGGGCCAGCCTGCGCGAGCGCCCCATGCTGGACATGCCCGACAAAGCGCTGCGCCGCTTGGCCGAATCCTTGCACCAATGGCGTATCCAGCCCAGTGGCAGCGAGGGCTACGCCAAAGCAGAGGTCACTGCAGGCGGCGTGGACACCAAGGCCTTGGACAGCAAAACCATGCAAGCCAAAGCACACCCGGGTCTGTACTTCATTGGAGAAGTGACAGACATCACCGGTTGGCTGGGCGGCTACAATTTCCAGTGGGCTTGGGCCAGCGGATTTGCCGCCGCCA